>CAUEYG010000284.1 GCA_959021945.1 uncultured Eubacteriales bacterium
AAATTGCGTTACATCCTGCTGTACTCTTTCCTTCAGATCTGGGTTAACAGGGCCGTAATTAAAATTCCCTGAACTTACACCTTTATATTTTCCGCTTTCCAGCTGCTCCTTTGTGTAGGTATTATAATGAACACTTGAGACGCGACCCTGAAAATACCGGGCATCCCCTGAAAAATCCTGCCCTACAAGGGCAGAACCCACGGCTTTGGAAACATCTTGTGTTTTTTCACCTTCCGCCGTTATCAGACTTCCATTTGCCTGGTTTGGAAACAGTAATTGTCCCAGTCCGGTCAGAACCGCCGGATATGCCAGCCCGCAAAGAACCAGCATTATCAAGGTTATTGCCAAGCTTTGTCTCAAATAATGCAACCATGTTTTCATCTCTTTTCTTCCTCCTGTTCTTGTCTGTCGTCACATGCCAAGCATAGCCAAAAGGGGTGAAATCAGCAGATCAATGAGCTTAATACCGGCAAAAGGAACTGCAACCCCTCCAAGACCATAAATACACAAATTTTTCATAAGCATTTTTTGTGAGCTCATAGGTTTATAGGGTACTCCTCTCATGGCAATTGGAATCAGACATGGAATCACAATGGCGTTAAAAAGCAGCGCAGACAAAACAGCGGACAAAGGTGTGGATAAGCCCATAATATTCAGCATCTGCATCTGGGGAATCACCATGGTAAACATAGCCGGTATAATAGCGAAATACTTGGCCACATCATTAGCAATACTAAAAGTAGTCAGTGCGCCTCTGGTTATTAACAGTTGTTTGCCGATTTCTACCACTTTTAAGATCTTTGTAGGGTCGGAGTCCAGATCAACCATATTAGCCGCCTCTTTTGCCGCTGATGTGCCCGAGTTCATAGCCATGCCAACGTCAGCCTGAGCCAGAGCCGGGGCGTCGTTTGTTCCGTCGCCTGTCATAGCCACTAGTTTGCCCTCTGCCTGCTCTGCTTTAATAGCAGCAATTTTATCTTCTGGTCTGCATTCTGCAATAAAATCATCTACACCTGCTTCTTTTGCAATTGTTGCTGCGGTAAGGGCATTATCTCCTGTGCACATAACCGTTTTAATGCCAATGTCCCGAAGCCTCTGGAAACGTTCTGCCAAGCCGGGCTTTACTGTATCCTTCAAGTAAATGACTCCGTATATTGCATAATCCGCCTCTACTACCAAGGGGGTGCCTCCCAGACTTGATATCTCTGCTACAATGGAATCCAGGTTCTTTGGGATTGTGCCTCCATGCTCCGTTACTCGTTGCTTTATGGCATCTGCAGCGCCTTTTCTAACGACTGTGCCATCCTTCCCATTGATCCCTGACATCCTTGTCTGAGCAGTAAAGGGAATAAATTCCAGATCCTCATGTATGCCTTGTGTATCTATCTCTGTTCCAAGGAATTTTCCCAGCTGTACGGTGGACTTTCCCTCCGGGGTCGGGTCATAGAGAGAGCTTAAGACCGCATAATTGATCAAATCCTTTTTGCTCTTTCCCTCTACTGGATAAAATTCTGCGGCCAGACGATTTCCAAAAGTTATGGTTCCGGTTTTGTCAAGGATCATCGTGTCTATATCTCCGCAGGCCTCTACTGCTTTGCCGGACATGGCAATCACATTAAATGTTGTTACACGATCCATACCAGCAATGCCAATGGCAGAAAGAAGAGCACCAATAGTCGTAGGGATGAGGCACACCAGCAAAGCAATCATCATGGATACTGGCAGTTTTACGCCGGAATAAGTGGCAAAAGGGTACAGGCAAACAACCACAATGAGAAAAATAATAGTGAGCCCCACCAATAGTGTATTAAGCGCTATCTCATTAGGTGTTTTTTGCCTGGATGCATGTTCAACAAGACCGATCATTTTATCCAGAAAAGATTCTCCCGGGTTTGAAGTAATTCGAACCTTCAGCCAATCGCTGACCACCACAGTTCCCCCTGTAACAGAGGAAAAATCTGTATCCGCCTCTCTTGTAACAGGTGCGGATTCCCCAGTAATGGCTGACTCATCTACAGATGCGATGCCCTCAATGACCTCACCATCACTTGGAATAATTTCTCCGGCTTTAACAAGAACAACATCACCTTGTTTGAGTTGGCAGGAATCAATCATTTTTTCTACATTGCCTTGCTGCAGCAACCTTGCTTTTGTGTCCTGTTTGGTCTTTTTCAAGGACTGGGCCTGAGCCTTTCCCCTTCCCTCTGCCACTGACTCGGCCAAATTAGCAAACAGAATCGTAAAAAACAGTATTCCACTGACCATTGCGTCATAAATCCGTAAATAACCTAAGGAGTCGTCATCTCCAAATATTGTCGGAAATATTGTCATAACCAGAGTCAGTACAAATCCGATTTCTACAACGAACATAACCGGATTTTTTATCATAGTTCTGGGATTCATCTTCTGAAAAGCGCCGATTATGGAACGTTTCAAAAGGTCCCCTGTTAGAAATGTTATTTTTTTCTCTTTTTTAGACATGCTCGTTTCATCCCTTTCTAAATACCATTAAAACCAAAGTGTCAAATGTTCAGCCGCAGGTCCCAGGGCCAATGCAGGGAAAAAGGTCAGCGCAGCAAAGATATATACAATGAATACAAGGATTACAGCAAACCCTGCATTGTCAGTGTGCATAGTGCCGATAGACTCGCTCACGTTTTTTTTGCTGAGAAAAGAGCCTGCAATTGCCAGCTGAGCTATTATCACTGCATATCTGCCAAGGAGCATAACGAGTGCTGTAGTAATATTCCAAAAAGAGCAATTGTCGTTCAGGCCTTCAAGCCCTGAGCCATTATTGGCTGCAGAAGATGCATATTCATACAAAACCTGAGATAGCCCGTGAAATCCGCCATTTGTAATACTTTCAAGGCCTGGGTTTACGGAGACTGCCAAAGCGGAAAATCCCAGTATCAACAGAGGGTGTATAATGAGAACAAGGGCAACCAGTTTCATTTCTTTGCCTTCAATTTTCTTGCCCAAATATTCCGGTGTGCGTCCTACCATCAATCCGCAGATGAAAACGGCCAGAATTACATACATAACCATATTCATCAGGCCTACGCCTTTTCCTCCAAATACACAGTTTAACATCATGTGCAGCATAGGTACCATTCCTCCCAGAGGCGTCAGCGTATCGTGCATATTATTTACGCTGCCTGTTGTAAAGGAGGTTGTAACTGTAGTAAAAAGAGCCGACTGGTCAACTCCGAATCTGACTTCTTTGCCCTCCATACTACCCATGCTCTGGTCTAATCCTGCCTGCTGAAGTATTGGGTTTCCAGCAAGCTCAGCTCTGTAGCATAAAGTAAGACCGATCAGAAACAATATGCTCATAGCCGCAAAGATAGTTCTCCCCTGCCCTCCAAATAAAGGCTCTTTTATTTTCAAAGCTTCTCCTTCACCTAACCCTTGTCTTTTTCGTTCCCGGCACATCTTTCCAAAGGTCAGGATACATGCTCCCGGCAGTACCATCATGGAAATCAGTTCAATCATATCTGTTATTATGGTTGGATTCTCAAACGGAGAAGCTGAGTTTGCTCCAAAAAATCCTCCCCCATTTGTACCAAGATGCTTTATGATCTCCAAAGAGGCTACAGGTCCCATGGCAAAATCCTGAAAGCGATCAGTAATGGTTTCAACTGTAATGTTCGCTCCAAAAGTCTGCGGAACCCCTTGCCATATAAGGATTATGC
>CAUEYG010000285.1 GCA_959021945.1 uncultured Eubacteriales bacterium
CCGCCTCCACGGGGACATGCCCCAGATCATGCGGGAGCGCGTGATGGATTCCTTGTCAAAGACACCTTGTTGTGACTGAAAAAAAAGTAGTTTTGCTTTCTCCTGCAGGCGGAGATGTTCTGCTTTTGGACAGAGAGACAGAAAACCTGACAGTCTATGGAGATTATCCGGAAGAGCTGAATTCTATTGGAGCAAAAGGACAAGCAGAATATAGATCCGGATGTGAGGACCAGCAGTATTATTATTACCTTGTTGGCAAAACCAGGTATATCTTGAAAATAGACAAGTTAAATGGCAATCTCTCCTGGGTACAGCTGCAGCTTCCAACAGCTCAGGAAAGGTATGAATACTATTTGCAGCATCAAGAGTTTTCTTTTTTGGAAAAAAATATTCCAGTAAAAACACTCCTTGAAAATGTGAAAAAGGAAGAAAGGACGCAGCTCCCAAAATCCCGGATAGGTGAAACTATTTGGAAGGTGCTTAATCAAGAATAGGAGAATTGATGAATCATAATACATTAACGAAACTAAGTGATATTTACAATGCGCTGCAGGACGAGGAGTCCCGGATGATTTTTGAAAAGCGGCTGTTGTATGCAATATCAAAAGATAAAAGACATCTGATGGATATGCTCCATATTCTGATGAGTCAAACAGAAGTACATAGCTCAATAAAAGCCTTATTATCATGGCTAAAGCAGCATAATAGCAAAGAGGTTGTTATCTTCGGGGCTGGAAGAGCAGGAATGTGTATGGTTGAAATTCTAGAGGCTTATGGAATAGAACCTTCTTGCCTTTGTGACAATAATGCAGAACTGCATGGAAAAGAAAGATATGGGAAAAAAATTATTTCTCCTGAACAATTAAAAGACATGAAACAACGGGCTTGTATTATTGTAGGCGTGGACTTTTATAAAGATGAAATCTATCAACAAGTTTTGTCTTTAGGCTACAAACCGGGCGACATTATCTCAAAAGACTGGGGATACTGGCTTGGGACAGAAAAACAGTATTTCGATTCACAAATTGTGGCACCGGCAGAAAATGAAGTCTTTGTGGATGGGGGAGCCTATGACGGTGAAACGACCTTGGAGTTCTTCAAATGGCATGATGGAAAAAACGCCAGATCATACTTGTTTGAGCCTGATGAAGAGAATTGCACAAAACTCCATGAAAAATTTGCAAATAGCCGTGCAAATGTGACCATTTATGGTCAAGGTTTGTACAGCGAGACAAAAGAACTGCGATTTCGTGCAGGTATCGGGGACTCTTCTAATATTAGTGATGAAGGCGATGTACTAGTACAAGTAAGTTCCATAGATGAAAAGATAAAAGACTCCAAAGTGACGTTTATTAAACTGGATGTAGAAGGCTCTGAACGAAAAGCTCTTGAAGGAGCGAAAAAAACAATACGTGAAAATAAACCAAAGCTGGCTATTTCTCTCTATCACAAGCCGGAAGATATTATAGAAATCCCTGCATACATATTAGAATTAAACAGGGAGTACAAGCTTTACATCAGGCACTACACCTATAGTAATAGAGAAACGGTGCTGTATGCTATTTAGAAAAGGAGTGTGGCAGTGTCAAATAAACCTCTTGTAAGCATAGGATGCGTTGTTTATAATCATGAGTCTTTTTTGGAACAGACATTGGAAGGCATGCTTTCGCAGAAGGTGAATTTTACATATGAAATTGTGATACACGATGATGCATCCACTGATAAATCGGCAGAGATCATAAAGCGCTATGAGAAAAAATATCCAAATATTATCAGGGCTATCTATGAAGAAAAAAACAGATATGGGAAGCCCCCTGGAATTATTGAAAGAATAATGGCAAAGGCTTACAGGGGAAAATATATTGCCCTCTGCGAAGGGGATGACTTTTGGATAGACAGAAATAAGCTGCAAATCCAAGTGGATTATATGGAGCAGCATCCGGACTGCACCATGACTATGCATGATGCCATGGTTTTGGACTATTTTGACCAATCCTTATATCCGTTTCATCCATGTCTTGGCGACCATGATTTAACGGCCAGAGAATGTATCGCAAGGAATTCCAATATTCTGTTTCCCACGGCGTCCTACATGATAAAAAGAGAAATGCTAGAGTGGATTGGTTTTTGTGGGGAAACTATGGTGGGTGACTATCCTCTCCGGCTATATTGCTTTGCTAAGGGAAAGATTCATTACTTTGACCGAATTATGTCCGTATATCGGTATGGACATGCAGGTTCTTGGAGTGATATGCAAAGGACAGTACCATATAAGAGTATTCTTCATGGAGCAAATATGGCCGGATTTTTACTAAAATATAATGAATATACAGGCTACAAATATACTGAAGATGTATCTGAGATGGCGGTACGTATGCTGCATGCGGCCGTTTATAACTGTAGGCAAATAAGTTTTCAAGAATTTTTATGTGAATGTGAAAGATGTGAAGTTAATACAGATGGAAAATATCATTTTTTTCTAGAAAAAATGAAGCGATTATTTAAGCAGATCGCAGATAGTGAGTATATAGAAAAGAGTTTCGCTGGCTTTCTGGCTCAATATGAACATCTTATTATAATGGGAGCGGGGGAATGTGGAAAAACCATTGCCAATAAGTTAGATAAAAGGGGAGTTGCTTATGACGGATTTGCAATTTCTGACTCTCAGGTTCTGACAGAAAAAAATAGGGGAAAACAGGTTTGGCATTTGAGGGATCTTCCTTTTCCAAAAGAGTCTACAGGAGTGATTGTGGCAGTCAGCCCCAAAACATTAAATGAAGTATTAGAATCATTGAGAGCAGCCCATATAGAAAACTATTTTGTACCCTATGATGATATAAAATGGGAAACCCAAGATGAAAGAAGGTAGAAAAGAGAGATGAAGATGTTACGTCAATGCGAGCTGCAGGAAACAATCAGCTATTTAAAAAAAGATGTCTCAAACTGCCTTTATCTTTATATAGACTTAATGCGCTACGGCCTTGATAACTCCAACATGAAAGTTTGGATTGACCGAAAAGAAGGGGAGATTAACCTGGTATTAATGAAATACCATGATGGTTTTCAAATTTATGCAGGGAAACCGGGCTGGGACAAAGGAAGTGTAGTGGACCTGGTCCGTGAATATAAACCTGAACGAATTGCGGGAAATGAACCTGTAATTAGAGAACTGGAGAAAGATCTTGCAAAAGAATACCATAGCATTTATGGGAAAATCTTTTGCCAACGCAAGGAGCGCTTTCAGCAAGGGACAGTGACAGGACGATGTGAAATGGCAGGAGTAGATGACATCCCGGAAATCGTAGATTTGTTGTTGACCGAAAAGGAGTTTGGAGACCAATATACAAAGAAAGAGCTTGAAACACAATTTGAAGAGCGATTTCGCACTGAAATGGGCCGCAGTATGGTGATGCGGGATCGTGGAAAAATTGTTGCCCATGTAGGAACCTTTGCAGAGGCGGATACTGTGGCAGTGACCTCCGGAGCAGTTGTGCGAAAAGAATATAGAAAAACAGATTGTCTTGAGATTCTGGATAACCAATTTTATGATTTTATTTGTCGCCAAAAAGGCATGGATGCCTATTTTTTTGTTACAAATAAGAGGATGATCCGTCTTTTTGATAAGGTGTTTGGAGCCTGTACTAGCTATGGGAAATTAATTCGAAATGAAATGGAAGGAGAGAAAGAAT
>CAUEYG010000286.1 GCA_959021945.1 uncultured Eubacteriales bacterium
AAATTCCAGTATATAGGAGCTATTCATATATTTGTCTATATCTTCTCCGATTTTATAATAGCTTTTTAACACATCTGCTCCGTTTATATGGTAGGTGTCTCTATTTTTAAACAGTTCATATCTCCCATAAGTGAACGGGCGCATAGCCAGGGCCGATTTATTCCTTCCTTTCTCATTTATATTAGTTCCTGCACTGATTTTTCCATATTTTTTTGAAAACAACAAAACCATACGGCGTCCATATGCAGTTTTAATCTGCCTCAGTATGATTCCCTCTGTATCTGTTACCATTTTTGTACAGCCCGCTCCTTAAAAATATTGTTCTTAGTTTAACACACATAAAGAAGTGCTTCAATACCGCTGATATACAAAAAAGGAACTCCTCCTTCTAAAGAGAAGGCAGAATTCCTATTTGCTGCGGTTCTTAGCATTTTATTTCATAAGTCGTTCTAAATAGTTCGTTTAAGTGATTCTTTGTCGAGCTTTTTCCGATCCAGAATGCGAACAAGCTCGTAAGCATCCCCAATACTGTCCTGTAGCATCAGATAATGTTTTTCCTCTGTGGCAGCAACAGCTTTTAACTCTGTTTTCAATTCTGCTATATCGGCTTTCACTTCTGACATCTCCGCTTTCAGCTCTGCTACATCGGCTTTTACTTCCGACATCTCCGCTTTCAGCTCTGCTACATCGGCTTTTACTTCCGACATCTCCGCTTTCAGTTTCGCTACATCGGCTTTCACTTCTGACATCTCCGCTTTCAGCTCTGCTACATCGACCTTTAACTGCGCCACATCCTGCTTCAAGCTTGCCACATCGGTTTTCAGACCTGTCATATCCATCTTCAAACCTGCAATGTCCGCCTGCATCCCAACTAAAAGCTCCAATACTTGCTCTTCAAACTGCTTATTCAAATCACATTCCCCCTTATACTTTTCTATGATACCCTTGATAGTTTCATTATATCATACCAAGAACAAGAAGTCTATTTAATTTTACAATATTTTACATTTTATTTCAATCTTTATATCCAAAATTAGACAAGGCAAAGTCACTGTCTCTCCAATTTTCTTTCACTTTTACCCATAACTCCAAAAAGACCTTCATTCCAAGTAAAGCTTCTATTTCCTCCCTGGCGCTCTTACCGACTCCTTTCAGCTTTCTGCCTTCCTTTCCAATAATAATCCCCTTATGCGATTTCTTTTCACAGTAGATGACTGCAGCGATCTTGGTTATTTTAGGAGTCTCTTTATAAGACTCAATTTCAATGGCAACACCGTGGGGAACCTCTTCCTGCAAATAAAGCAGTAATTTTTCCCGAATAATTTCGCTGACAATAAACCGTTCCGGATGATCGGTCACCATATCTTCTGGAAAATACATAGGACCTTCTTTCATAAATCCTTCAGCAGCTTTGACCACATCCTGTACATTCTTTGCTTCTGATGCTGAGGTGCCTATAATCTTGGAAAAAATCCCAGTTTGTTCATATTCCTCATAGATTTCCCGGAAAACATCCGGCTCAATCTTATCGATCTTATTGATTACTAAAATCTTTGGAGTTTTAACCTCTTTCAGCAGTTCCAAAATATATTTGTCCCCCGGCCCGGCGCTTAATCGATCATCGGTAATAAAAATAATCGCATCCACTTCTTTAAAAGTACCGATAGCCGTTTCTGTCATAAAGTCTCCCAGCTTGTTTCTCGGTTTATGGATCCCCGGCGTATCGATAAAAATCATTTGCACATCATCTTCCTCTCCCCGGCTCCGCGTATAAATACCTCTGATGGAATTTCTGGTGGTCTGAGGTTTATCTGTTGTAATTGCAATTTTTTCACCTAAAATAGCGTTTAATAATGTAGATTTTCCCACATTAGGTCTGCCGATAATACTAATAAATCCTGATTTCATTCTTTCTCCAATCGAAAGCCTTGAGGAAGCAGACGATTTAACGGCTGCACCCTTAGACTATTTTCATCTTTTCCTGTAATAACATCTATTTCCGGACAAAACTCATACATAAACTGTCTGCAAATTCCGCAGGGCAGAGCTTCTCCCCCGCTGGAAGCAATGGCAATGGCACAAAAGTTCCGTTTTCCTTCTGAGATGGCTTTCACAAACGCAGTTCTCTCCGCACAAATGGTGCCGCCATAAGATGAGTTTTCCACATTAACGCCTGTAAACACCTTTCCATCATCAGTAAGAAGCGCTGCACCAACCTGAAATTTTGAGAAGGGTACATAGGCGTTGGCTTTTATTTGATCCGCCTGCTGATATAACTTTTTATAATCCATATCCATTACCTTTCCAGATGTATGTTAGACATAACAGCTTCTTCTTTTTCCCGCATCAGACGCTTGTCCTCCTCTTCCATATGGTCATATCCAAGAAGGTGACATACACTGTGAACAAACAAATATACCATCTCCCGTGTAACAGAATGTCCAAACTCCTCTGCTTGTCTCTGTGCCTGCTGCGTACAAATTACAACATCTCCAAGTACAATATCCCCTGACTGGGGCAGTTCATTTAAATCCTCATATTGAGGAAAGGACAAAACATCCGTCACCCTATTTACTTGACGATGGAGACGGTTTAATTCCTGGATCTCCTGTTCTGTTACAAAGGTCAGGCTTATTTCCACTCTTTCTGCAGGGATGCCCTCAGATTCTACACAAAGCACTGCTCCCTCTTCCATTTTATCCAGCAATTCTTCCTGTGGAATATTTTCCGAATCGCATAATAGATTCATTTACTCCTCCTGGTCCGGATGGGCCTGGTAATATTTGTCGTATGCACCAATGATCTTTTTCACTAATTCATGCCTTACTACATCCACATCCTTTAAATAGCAAAAATCAATTCCTTTTACATTTTTTAAAATCTTAGACGCCTCAACCAAACCTGATTTTTTTCCTTTCGGAAGATCTACCTGGGTCACGTCTCCTGTTACTACGATTTTAGAACCAAACCCCATACGAGTTAAAAACATTTTCATCTGTTCACGGGTAGTGTTCTGCGCTTCATCTAAAATAATAAAGGAATTGTCCAGGGTCCTTCCGCGCATGTACGCCAAAGGCACCACCTCTATGGCCTCTTTTTCCTTGAGACGAAGAGCGCTCTCTCTTCCCAGCACATCATAAAGGGCATCATACAAAGGTCTCAGATAAGGATCTACCTTTTCCTGCATATCTCCGGGCAGAAAGCCTAACCGCTCTCCCGCCTCCACAGCAGGCCTGGTCAGAATGATCTTCTGAACCTCCTTATTTTTAAAGGCCTGCACTGCCATAGCCACAGCAATATAAGTCTTTCCCGTACCGGCCGGCCCAATGCCAAAGA
This sequence comes from uncultured Eubacteriales bacterium, assembly GCA_959021945.1. Taxonomy (GTDB): domain Bacteria; phylum Bacillota; class Clostridia; order Peptostreptococcales; family Anaerovoracaceae; genus Hominibacterium. The sequence goes on from CAUEYG010000286.1 coordinate 3,337, forward strand.
CAATATCCCGCCTGCGGATGCTGTCCACATACTTTTTCTGCCCCAGGGTCTTAGGCTTAAGGGGTTTTCCTTTATGGGTAAAGCAGATAATATCCTTGTTTACATTACTCTCCCCATAAGACAGACCTTCTGCTTTCAGTGAAATAATATACTGGATTTTCTGTTCATCCAGTTTTTCACCGGACATCATAAGATCCGTAAGCTCTTTCAGCACTGCCTCTGCCTGCTCTGCATCCTTCCCCCTTAAAATCAACTCATTATCCCTCTGCATAATATCCACATCCAGATTTTCTTTTATAATACGGATATTTGCATCCAGATTTCCAAAGAGTTCACTCCGGTCAATCTCCG
>CAUEYG010000287.1 GCA_959021945.1 uncultured Eubacteriales bacterium
GAAACAGAAGGTGAGCAGCAGTCTGAACCCATTGCAGACCATATGATTATTACCATTGCGCGAGAATTTGGAAGCGGAGGAAGAGAAGTAGGCAAATTGGTGGCTGATAAGCTGGGATTTCCTTATTATGATAGCGAGCTGATTAAAATGGCTGCAGAGGAAAGCGGCTATTCCGAGGATTATGTCAGGACCCATGAACAAAAACTTCCCAATAACCTGCTCTATGACTTGTATACCCAATATTATGCCTATGGCACAGATGAACAGCCCAAATACGAGGCCTTGTTTGAGGCAGAACAAAATGTGATGAAAAGCCTTGCAGAGAAAAAATCTTGTGTTATAGTGGGAAGAGTCTCCAACTATGTTTTTCGAAAATATGAGCGCTCCCTTCATGTGTTTATCAGCGCTGGTATGGAGCACAAAATACAGCGGGTAGTAAAGCGTGATAATATGGAGCCAAAAGAAGCGGAAAAGAAGATTAAAAAAGTGGATTTGGAGCGAAAAAATCACTGCAAATATTTTACAGGGACTGAATGGGGAATGGCGGACAACTATGACCTGACTCTGCGGACAGACGCCTTTTCTGTTGAAGATGCAGCGGAAGCCATTGTATCTTTGGCCAGGAAAAAGCAGATTTTTGCAGGACGGAATGCAGCGCCTAGAAAGGAACAGGTATGACGGGAATCTTAATTGCAGAGGACGATAAAAAACTGAACGATGGAATTTGCATGGCTCTGCGAAATCAGGATTATGCTTTTTTTCAATGCAGGACTTTAGAGCAGGCTCGCCAGGCATGGCAGACAGAAAAGGTTTCGCTCATCCTCTTAGATGTGAATCTGCCTGATGGAAATGGAATCGACTTTCTCCGGGAGATCAGGCAGGTCTCTGATGTTCCGGTCATTGTTCTGACAGCAAACAATATGGAACTGGACGTTGTGACAGGGTTGGACTCAGGAGCCGATGACTATATTACAAAACCTTTCAGTCTGATGGTGCTGCGGGCCAGAGTGGATGTGCAGCTGCGCAAAAGCAGGCTGGGGGAACGGCAAGCTTTGGCCTTAGGTCCCTTTTCTCTGGATTTTGAAAAAATGCGGTTTCAAAAATGGGGACAGCCTGTGGAGCTAAGCAAGACGGAGCAAAAGCTGCTGCGCATTCTTGTGGAAAACAGGGGCATTACTGTGAGCAGAAACGCCCTCACCGATCAAGTGTGGGACGGGGAGACGGAGTATGTAGAGGAACATGCCCTGACCGTATCCATAAAGCGGCTGCGGGACAAGCTGGAGGAAGACCCGGCTCATCCTCAATATATAAAGACGGTTTACGGTATTGGATATACTTGGGCGGTAAAATAAGATGAAATGGATACTTATGATTGTGGCAGCTGCCTTGATTGTGGTTGCCGTTGGGGTTGCTGTGATTTTTCGATGTCGGGAAAAGCGTCTCATTGGGACATTGCAAAAAATGGTGGACAGGGCTACAGAGGGGTCTTATGAGGCGGGCCGGGCAGATGAAACTATGCTGTCCCTTTTAGAAAACAGCCTGCATCGCTTTGTAAAGCAGAGCCAGCTTGCGGAGCAAAGGGCTGCCAAGCAGCAGACCCGGATTCAGGGCCTGATTTCAGATATTTCCCATCAAAGCGTTACCCCTATCTCCAATATTTTGCTCTATACGCAGCTTTTAGAGGAGCGGGATGAACAGGGTGAATACGAAGAGGAATTGTGGGCGATACAAGAGCAGGCGGAAAAGCTGAACTTTCTCATTGATTCTCTGGTAAAGGCTTCACGGCTGGAAAATGGCATCCTTACTGTTTCTCCCTGTCTCAATCCGGTTCAGGAGCTGGTGGAACAGGCAGCCGGGCAAATCAGAACAAGGGCCCAGGCAAAGCAGATTGACCTGGAAATAGGAGAGACTTCGGAAAGAGCTTCTTTTGATATGAAATGGACAGCAGAAGCCCTGTTCAATCTCGTTGATAACGCGGTGAAATACACAGAGCCCGGGGGCCAAGTGCGGTTGGAAACAACAAGTTACAGCATGTTTGTGCGGGTTGATGTAATTGACAGCGGGGCAGGTATTGCAGAAGAGGATCACAGTAAAATTTTCGGGCGGTTTTACAGGGCGCCGCAAGCCCATGATGAGCAAGGGGTGGGGCTTGGCTTGTATTTGGCAAGAAAAATAATCACTCTGCAGGGCGGATATATCAAGGTTTCCTCTGCTTTAGGGAAGGGTTCTCGCTTTTCCTTATTTCTGCCCCGCTCTGAATTGCTGCCCGGTTCTGAGAATGTCTCAGAACTGTTGGGAAAAATAGAACCCTGATATAATAGAAGCTGAATTAAAACGATAGCCTGCAGCAGTCTGACGCAATGGTCCCTGGAGGCTATTGTCTTATGTTATCTTGTTCTGCTCTTCCATTTGCCGCTCAATCAGGTAATCCCATTCAAATCCGCAGGACTTGCACTTTGTTCTATGTCCTGTCTGAAATCCGGTGCAACCGCAGTTTGCCTTTGCCAACCCCTGTTCAACCTCTTTTTTGATTTCGGGGATAACAAGGGCACTTGCTGGAACGATCTTTATTAAATCTTCAGAACCGCATCTAAAACATTTTTTTGCCATATCGAGGACTCCTTTCACATTCACATTTCTGTCTATTAATATAACAGAAAAGATGGAAAAACGTGCTGATTAATCAAATTTTTAATGCTTTTTCTTTGCTTGGCACACATAAATAACAATATTTCAAAACTGTTACATTTGAGAAACAACTTTGAAAGATCCATATGGTAAGGTCTGTATTGTAGAAAAACAGTGCAGACCTTTTTTTGAGCGGCCATAGGAAGCCTAATTGTGGTAAAAAATGGTAAAATAAACTTTTTTATATCTTTTTCCTTCATATTTTGCAAAAAGATATAAAACTTTAAGGCTATGGAGCCTGGTTTTTGGTAATTTTTAGAAAAACAGCCAATCCCCTTGTTTTTTAGGGGATGCAGCCCACAACTTTTATACCTTTTTATTAAAAACTCATCATTAAGATATAAAAATTGTAATCTGGCCGGAAAGCAGATATGAAATGGGCGAGGGCAAGATGCATAACTGGTGCGGCCACAGGAAGCATACTCGATCAGCCACAGGATGCCGGGCTCCTTAGCTGCCTATTGAACAAGGCTTGGTGCGGAAAGAAGGCAGATGCATGTTGTTACAGGAAAAAGAAAGGGTGACTAAGATGATGACAGTAAAGTGGGAGAAGGATTGGGACAGACAATATCAAACTCTTCTTGAAAGCTATGGTGTAAAAGATGGAGTAAAAGCCATCAGTGTGTATGTGATTAGTATAGGTTTTCTCGTTCTCCAGGGCTGGATGCTGAAATCCAATTTAAGTGTGGCAATTCTTACAGGGACACAGATTTTCTTTCCTGTGCTGGACATCTTACTTTGCTTTCTGGTCTTGTGGGCAGCCAGGGAACCCCTTTCTTCTGTAGGGCTGGTGAGCAGGAATTTGAAAACAAGCCTTTGCTGGGGAGCGGCAGGAGCAGTGCCATTGGCTGTACTTGCTTTTCTTGTGCAGGATGGAATTTCTTTTGAAAAATTCGATTTGACTAACATTTCCATTTTCATGGTTGGAGCTGTTTCCGAGGAAATTTTATTTCGAGGATACGTGCAGCCCCGGCTGCACGGATTGTTTCACA
>CAUEYG010000288.1 GCA_959021945.1 uncultured Eubacteriales bacterium
GTAGGCCAGGGAAACAGCTGTCAGTACAAAGATCACCTGGACACTAAAGCCCCAGTGAAAGAAGGCATACGGCAAAGAGAGTTCCGCAGCTTCCTGAGAATAGGGCTCGATTCCAAACGCCGGATCTGCATAATAGAAAGACCATTCGACAAAAGAATAGTATACAGCTGTAGCAGCAAGAGCGGCGCACATCATCATAGCAATGTAGCTAAACATAGAAAATTCCGGTTCCCCTTCACCTAATTTTACATTTCCGTGTTTGCTCAGCGCAAGATATAAACATAAAAATAGTCCGATAAACACAAACCATAAAATCGGTACGCCCATAACTGCCGTTACTGCATCAAATACTACATTAACTGCGTTAAGAGTTGCATCTGGTTTCAAGCACATAAAAAACACAAAAATAGCGACTAAAATAATACAGACAATGGAAATTGGTTTATCTATCACAGCTTTTTGCTTGATTTCATTGCCTTGTTTTTCCATGAAATTCTCCTCCTATAACTAAACAATAACGATTATCGACATGCCGACAATATTAATTGCAAATCCCATGCCAAAAACAAAGCCGCTATTTTTCAACAAATTTTATGGTTCATAAATTACTGATTATTCATAAATGAATTAAAATCAAAAAAAGCTTTGCATTCTTCCCCTCTTCCATTTATTCATATCTGAATAAATATATTTGTATGTGAATATTCTAACGAAAGGTTTACTTTATTTCAATCAAGAAAAGGTTTCTCCTTCATTTTTAGCGATTCAGTAAGTATTTTCGAATGCTTGGTACTTTTGATAAACCATAGTAAACAACGGCTGCCGCAATGCAGGATGAGCCTGTCCCTGTCAGTAGATTAAATAAAACGTTTCTTCCAACTCCGTTAATTGGGTCATAAACTGCAAAGTAGGCGATGGTTCCACAGATAAATGCAGCAGCTCCTACCAGGTTGAAACCTTTCGTATAGTAATACTTGCTCTTAGCTGTCTGGTCAAACATATCTCTCATTGAAAATTGGCGTTTTCTTACCAGGAAATAATCAACCAGCACAATCATAATGCTCGGTCCGCCTATAAACCCTACAACTGCTAAAAAGAGATTGTAGTAGTCTCCTATGATTCCGCTGAAATATAAGAATAAAATCCATACTGACGCTAAATAAACATGATGTTTCTTTGCGATTTCAGACATTGCCCTTATGGACTTTCCTTCTGGAAAAGGTTCTGCAAGACTTTTGTATTGCTCACCGCACTCATATCCGGTTACTGCAAGCTCAGGAAAAAGGATTAATTGAACATCTGCATCCTCCATAACTGCTTTCACTTTTTCCTCCATCTTTTTTAAATTCTCTTCTTTGCACCCCAATGCGGACTGCATTTGAACACAAGCAATTTTCGTTTTCATTTTTTTACACTCCTTTCTTATAATCAATTCATGAGTTCTTTACTTTTATTAAAACGCAAAATTCATGCCAACTAAAAAAGCGACCAATGTACAAACATCAGTCGCTGTCAGTATTGTTATGAAGTTGTAAGGAGCATTTAGATCAAATCTTTAAACTCCGCCATGTCAATTTCTCCGCCTTTTTTCCTGTCTTCAATGGCCTGGCAAACTCTATCATGCTTTTCCTTGCTCAAAGGATATTTTAGTACCACCAGGACAGCTATGAGATAAAGGCCTCCTACTAAGAACCCGTACAAATACTTTAGTGAAGTAAGTGTTTCCTGGGTCTGAACGGTCCCTTCCACATATCCCACAGCAGTAAGCAGCGTACCCAGGACTGCAGCTCCCAGGGCGCCTGCAAACTTTTGAACGAATGCAACGATTCCAAAGATAACCCCATCAATTCGCTTGCCTGATGCAAGCTCTGTAACATCAACGCAATCAGGAATCATGGCCCAAGGGACCTGATAAATAGCAGCATTTCCTACTGACATGAGAATCGCCAGCACGTAAATCGAAGCAACGCTTCCCGGATTGATCAGAAATCCGATCATAACAATCATAACAACTGCTTCTGAACCTACTGCAATAATCCATGCCGCCTTTTTAGACAACTTTTTCATCATGGTATCGACAACCCACGCTCCGATCACACTGGCAACGCCAAATACCAAGGTGACACTTGCGATCTGCCCCTCACTGAGCTGGGCATAATTTGTGTAATAGTAGACCTGCAGCGCATAATTTATTGTATTGGAAAAAATAGCTATGGCAAAGATAAGCATAACCACTCTCGTAGGTTTGCTCTTGAAGATTTCTCTAATGTCAGCAAAAGAAAACTTGCCTCCCTCTTCTCTATGTCTTTCATAACCCTTTGTAGACTTCCACAGAATAAAGATAAAGAGCAAGGCTACCAGCATGTAAATTGCCAGTGTACAGCTCCATCCAAAATCAGGCTTTTCGAAAAGTCCCCCAAAATAGGCCACGAGCACTAACGTAGGACTGATGGCAACAGTGGCAGTCAGCCCAAAGTAATTTTTAAAAGTAGCCAGAGAAGATCTTTCATCATAATCAAGGGTCATCTCTGATCCAAGGGCAGAGCTTGAAATATCTAGCACTGTTTGTGCTGTGTAGTAAAGTAAAATAATAATGACAAAATATACTTTAGAAACAGTTTCATCAAATCCCCAGTTAGTAAACATCAGAATGCTGATGAACACAAACGGAAGGGCTACACCAATAATGAGCGGGCGCCTTCTGCCGCTCTTCCACTTCAGGTTGTCAGAAATGCCGCCCACAATAGGGTCTGTAATCGCATCCCATAAAGTCCCCAGTGAAATCATAGCTCCTGCAAATGCTGCTGACAATCCTACCACATCTGTAAAAAAATAAAGTCCATAATAACTGAAAGCAGTCCAAGTGATAAAGCTGGTATAACCGGACAAACCATATCCCAGTTTCACCTTAAATGGTAACTTTTCATTAGGTCTGCCTGCCGTAATGTTGTTATTTTCCATCATCGTATCCTCTTTTCTTTAAGTAATATGGTACTCCCTTATTCGATTTCCATGGCAACAGCCCTTACCGGAGACCCATCTGTGCCCACAATCTTCATAGGGAACGCAGCTACCACTACATGGTCAAAATCAATCTGATCAAAGTAAGCCCAGTTCTCGCCGATCATCAATCTTTTTTCTGAAAACAGGTTATGTACCGGGAAGTTTGTGCCCACAGACTGATCTACGTTAATTGTATCTATGGCAATAAATGTTACCCCCTTCTCGACCAGATACTGACCTACCTCAAGAGAGACATAGGGATGGCGGAAAAACTCTTCTGTTCCAACTTTTTTATACCAATTTGTATGAAACAGGACAATCGTCCCTTCCTTGATTTGTTCATCATAAGGCATGATGTCTTTCATTGTAATCTGCTCCTCAGCCTTTTTGTCAGTGACCCGAATTACAACAGCTTTACCAAAGAAAAAGTCCAACTCCATATTTTCAATCGTGTCACCTTGATTTCTCACATGGTATGGTGCATCTACATGGGAACCTGTTTGTGTTCCTACATAAACGCCAGAAAGGTTATAGCCGTCATTCTCCACAGTTGTGGCTACACTAATTTTTGGTTCCGGATCGCCTGGGTAAATAGGCGTCTTTTCTGTCAAATCCCAAGTAAGATCTACAAATTTTTTTACTTTCATTTCCTGCTTCCTCCCAACAATCATACATA
>CAUEYG010000289.1 GCA_959021945.1 uncultured Eubacteriales bacterium
GCCTCTTACATCGCCTCCTGCCTGCAGAGCGTCTGTAAAGACTTTAAATTCACAGTCCGCCACCAGGTCATTTAATTTTTTTAGCTCAAATCCAAAGCGGGTATCCGGCTTGTCGCTTCCATAGCGTTCCATAGCCTCCTCATAAGGAATCCGAGGGAAAGGCGTTTGGATGTCAATTCCCATTAAGTCGTGGAAGACTTTTTTCAAAAACCCTTCCTGGATTTCAATCACATCATCTTGATCCACAAAAGACATTTCCAGGTCGATCTGTGTAAATTCCGGCTGGCGGTCAGCGCGCAGATCTTCATCTCGGAAACATTTTACAATCTGCATATAGCGGTCCGTTCCTGCAACCATAAGGAGCTGCTTGTACATTTGTGGAGATTGAGGCAGAGCATAAAAGGTCCCTGGGTTTACTCTGCTGGGAACCAGATAGTCTCTGGCCCCTTCCGGGGTAGACTTGATCATCATAGGAGTTTCCACTTCTGTAAAACCCTGACTGTCAAAGTAATCTCTGGTCAGCTTGGCCAGCTTGTGCCGGAAAGTGAGATTTTCCTGCATCTGATGTTTTCTAAGGTCCAGATAACGGTATTTCAGTCTCAAGTTATCATCCACATGATCATCATCTTTGATGTAAATAGGCGGAGTGTCAGCTTCCGAATAAATGATAAGGTCGTCAGCAAACACCTCAATGCTCCCTGTAGGAAGTTCTGGATTCTTAGATTCCCGTTCCTTTACAGTGCCTTTAACCCCTACTACATATTCACTGCGCAGGCTGTCTGCTCTTTCAAAGAGCTCCTGGGGAATCTGGTCATTAAAAACAACTTGAACAATCCCTGTTTTATCACGTACATCGCAAAAAATCAGGCCTCCCAGATTTCTTCTTTTCTGAATCCATCCGTTCAAAACCACTGTTTCATCAATATTTTTTTCTGTCAGGACGCCGCACATATGGGTCCGTTTATATACCTTACTCATCTTATTCTCCTATTTTGTCAGTTCCTTTATAAGGTCATCCATGGAAACCTCTGTCTGCTGAGATGTAGCCATATCCTTGATGGCTGCTTTTCCCTCAGCCAGTTCATTTTCTCCAATTACAACGGTTTTTTTCGCATGAATTCGGTTGGCATATTTAAATTGGCCTTTTATATTTCTCGCCATTGCATCCATTTCTGCACAGACGCCTGCCTGCCGCAGCTGATGCAGCAGTTTTAAGCCAAAGGATTTTGCCTCATCACCCATTACTGCAATGAAAACTTCTGTTGTTTCCGGCTCAGGAATTTCAATATCGTTTGCTTCCATAGTCAGGAGCAGACGTTCAATTCCAAGGCCAAATCCCACGCCGGGAATAGGAGGACCCCCCAGTTCTTCCATCAGGTGGTCATATCTGCCTCCTCCGCATACAGTGCCCTGAGCACCGATGCTGGTAGTAACAAATTCAAAAGCAGTCTTGGTATAGTAATCCAGACCTCTTACAATTCCCGGATTTACAACAAAATCAACATCCATGCTGATAAGGTTTTTCTGCACATCTTCAAAGGCAGTTTTACATTCCTCGCATAAAAAGTCGATCATCAGCGGCGCGCCTTTTACTAGTTCCTGGCAAATCTCTGACTTGCAGTCCATAATGCGGAGCGGGTTTCTTTCATAACGATCTTTGCAGGTGTCGCACAGCTGGTCATATTTTGGCCGAAGGAACTCACGCAGGGCTTTTCTGTGGGCTTCTCTGCAGTGAGGACATCCTACACTGTTAATCTGCAGTTCTATGTTTTTAATTCCCAGGTTTTGAAGGAAGTCATAGGCAAGGCAGATTACCTCCGCATCGGCAATCATATCATTGGTGCCGAAAACTTCAACTCCAAATTGGTGGAAAGCCCTGAGACGGCCTGACTGGGGCTTTTCATACCGAAAGCAAGGTGTATTAGAAAAATATTTTGTAGGCTGCACATCTGCATAAGACTTGTGCTCCACAAATGCCCGGGCTACAGGAGAGGTGCCCTCCGGCTTTAATGTAATGCTTCGTTTGGCATAATCCTGGAACGTATACATTTCTTTTTGGACAATATCCGTCGTATCACCTACTCCCCTTGCAAAGAGTTCTGTATGTTCAAAGACAGGCGTTCTGATTTCTTTAAACCCATACTTGGCACAGATATCAGCAAATGCCTGCTCCACATAATGCCATTTATACACCTGTGAGGGAAGTACATCCTTGGTACCTTTTGGCGCATTGGTTAACATGGTCTTTACCTCCTGAATAAATTCTTTCTTTTACGTTCTATCATTTCTTCAATACGTTCTATATAAATCTCATAATTGGACACATTGGGCACTCGTTCCAGCCGATTTTCGTCCGGGTAATAAACTTTTGTAATGCCTCCGGCTCCCAGGGCAATGATACTCTGGGCTTCTTCCATAATGCGGACATTATACACACTGAGCAAATCCTCCTTGCAGTATCCAATATTTTCTGTGCTGCCGGCAATATGCTTTTGCCTGTATAAATAATAAGGTTTATAATTTTGTTTTGTTAAAAGCTTCCTGGCATCATCAAGCATTCCTTCTGTCAGAACAGGCTGTTTGTAATGGAAGTTCTCGTCTACTTCTTTTAATCGGGAAGTGCGTTTTACAGCCAGCGTATGAAGGGTAATATTTTTTGCACCCAGTTCCATTACTTCTTTCAAGGATTGTTGGAAATCATCTGCTGTTTCCCCCGGAAGACCTGCGATTAAATCTGCGTTTATAACTGGGATTCCCGATTCATGGGCCATTTTAAAAGCTTGCCTTGTCTGCTCTGCTGTATGAGAACGGCCTATAGTCTCTAAGGTTTGTTCCTTCATGGTCTGGGGGTTAATGCTGATTCTTTCTACGCCAAACTTTTTTAGAACTTCCAGCTTTTCCCGGGTAATGGTGTCCGGCCTTCCCGCCTCTACTGTAAATTCTTTCAGATGGGACAAATCAAAGGATGTTGCAATCTGCAGCAGCAAACGTTCTGTCTGTTCTGTTGTCAGTGTGGTAGGGGTGCCCCCTCCTATGTAAATGGATTCAGGAATCATATTGCAGCTAGTCATTTCCCGGCCTACAAATTGAATTTCCTGAAACAGTGCTGTTAAATAGCGCTCAATCTCTTCTGGCCCCTTCTGATTGGAAGGAAAGGAACAATAAAGGCATCTGGTTGGACAAAAGGGAATCCCCAGATAAATGCCTGCTGTATTCTTTGCCGGATGGCCCAGATGTTTCTGTTGATAATTGTACAGTTCAAAGAGAAGGTCTGCTTTTCCTTCCTCTACAAGGTATTGGTCAATCAGGCATTGATGGGCCTTTTCCTGACTGCCAAGCTGCCTGTAAAGTTCGCCCGCCAGCTTTACAGGACGAATTCCGGTCAAAATTCCCCATTTAGGGCGCTGACCGGTCAGCTTGTTCAGATGAACATAAAGCTCTCTTTTTAAGCGGTTTTTATCGCCCTCATAGCGAAACACTTCTGCAGGGGTCGAGCCGTTTTCCCCTGTCTCTCCCACAATCCTGTACTGAGAAGGTTGGAGAAAAAGCTTGATCAACTCTTCATAAGGGTTGGTGTTTTCCACATTTTCCAGTTTAAGGACGTACAAATGGATTATTCTCCTTTTCATAACCGATATTAGTCGGTCCCATATGCCCTGGGAACACCTT
>CAUEYG010000290.1 GCA_959021945.1 uncultured Eubacteriales bacterium
TGTTACTGCTTCCTGCTGAGCAGAGGCTGTTAGGGTAAGGCAGTCGATAAATACATCTTCTTTTGGAATCCCTATTTCCAGCGCTTTGTCCAGAATGCGCCGGGCAATAGCAAACCGTTCTTCTCCCTTAGCCGGTATCCCATTTTCATCCAAAGTCAGGCCTACAACAGCTGCACCGTATTTTTTTACAATAGGAAGGATGGTTTTCAGCACAGCTTCTTCTCCATTGACGGAATTGACAATGGCTTTCCCGTTGTAAACCCGCAGGGCTGCGGAAATGGCCTTCGGGTTCGAGGAGTCGATTTGAAGAGGAAGATCTGTAATCGCCTGAATTTCTTTGATCACTTGAGGCAGCACTTCCACATCGTCAATATCGGGTACTCCTACATTTACATCCAGCACATGAGCACCTGCATCAATCTGCTGAACAGCCTGAGATAAAATGTAGTCAAAGTCCCGTTCAATGAGGGCCTGCTTCATCCGTTTTTTGCCTGTAGGATTGATTCGTTCACCGATTACCGTTACTCGATCAATGGTAACCGCCTTCGTCCCGCTGCAAATGACGCTTTCCTTTTTTCTCCGGCCTCTTTCCTGTCTCTTGCAGGCAGAAAAGGCCTCTTTCATGGCTTTGATATATTCCGGGGTGGTGCCGCAGCAGCCGCCTGCCAGGGAGATTCCCAGCTCCAGATAGGCAGCCATTGCTTCTGCAAACTGGCGGGCTGTAATATCGTATTGGCCGGTTCTTGGGTCAGGCAGTCCTGCATTGGGTTTTACAAAGACCGGCAGGTCCGTCAGATCACACATTTTCTTGATAAGAGGGAAAATCTCAACAGGCCCCAGGGAGCAGTTGATGCCTACAGCATCAACCTCTAACCCTTCCAAGGTACTGACCATACACTCCACACTGGTTCCTGTAAAGGTACGGCCGTTTTCTTCAAAGGTCATAGATACCAATACGGGAAGCTTTGTTTTTTCTTTGGCAGCCAGCACTGCAGCTTTCACTTCATAAAGATCGGTCATAGTTTCAATGACGATCAGGTCTGCTCCAGAGTCGGCTCCCTGGACCATTACCTTTGCAAAGGCTTCATAGGCCTCTTCAAAGGTAAGGGTTCCCATTGGCTCCAGCAATTCGCCCAAAGGTCCTACGTCTAAAGCCACCATGGTCTTTTTTCCGCAGGCTGCCTTTGCTGCCTTCACAGCGCTGTCAATAACCTGCTCCAGCGGATATCCGCAGTCTTCTAATTTAAAAGGATTTGCTCCAAAGGTATTGGCATATATCACATCAGAACCAGCGTCTACATATTTTTTGTGAATGGAAGTAATCAGCTCCGGATCGGTCAGGCTCAGGAGGTCCGGAGATGCTCCGGGCGCCAGACCACTCTGCTGGAGCGTTGTTCCCATCCCTCCGTCAAGCATATAAAAGGTATCGCTAAATTTCAGCACAAGTCTTTCCTTCCTTTCTCAAATTGCAAGTATCTCTCAGTTTACATTCCTGGCAAGTGGCCAGATATCCTTTAACCGGATGGTCTGCAATTCCCAAAATAGCGGTCACTGATTTTCTGGGAATCATAATATGATTTTGATTAACAGTCAGTCCGATTTTTCTGGGACCGTCTAAAGCCCTCACCAGCCGGTCTTGTGTTTCAATAGGCAGGTCTCCGTAGCCCGGGCTGTAACGGCCGGTTAAAAATCCACTTACCTGCTGCCTGATCATGGCTTCAAATTGGTCGCAGATCTGTTCAATCAAAACGGAGGCGCCGCAGTCTAAAATGACAGCCGCCGCCATGTCGCGAATCTGGCTTGTCCGAATAAGGCGGTCAACAGGGGCGCTCAGGGTAACGCCCATAACCGCCATTTCATAACATCCTGCCAGATGCTTTTTGATTGCGTTCCCCTCCAATTTTAATCCATCCAACTCTAGCACTCGATAGATGCCTTGAGGCCTTGCTGCCTGAAGCAGCTGTTTTTCACATACAGCAAAAGATTCTCTCAGGTTCTCATCGGCTTCGCCTTTTACACCAAGCCTTTGCAGCCATTGCCTTCGGTCAATAACAGTTGGTTTATCCAGTTTCATCTTACAGCAAATCCTTTATTTTTTCATAGATGGCCAATGATACATCCGGATTATTCATGGTATAAAGGTGAATCCCATCGACTCCGTGCTGCAAAAGGTCACGAATTTGGTCTACTGCATACTGGATTCCATGATGATACAGTTCCTCAGGGTCGTTTTCGTAAAGGCCGATCATTTTCGTAAATTCGTGAGGCAGGCTAGCTCCGCTCAGGGCCACTGTTTTTTCAATTTGTTTTTTGTTGACAATGGGCATAATCCCTGCGGAAATAGGCACATTGATTCCTGCGTTTCTCACTTGGACCATGAAATCATAAAAAAGCTGATTATCAAAAAACAGCTGGGTAATGAGAACCTTGACCCCTGCTCCTATTTTGTATTTGAGGTTTTGGATGTCTTCTCTCAAATTTTTACTCTCATAGTGGCCCTCAGGATAACAAGCTCCCAAAATCTGCAGGCCGCTGTTTCTCTGCACTTCAATAGCCAGCTCGTTAGCGTGGGAAAATTCCTTTTGAACCATTTCCCCGGGCACAATATCTCCCCGCAGGGCCAGCACGTTTTCAATTTCTGCATGGGAAAACCGTTTGATCATCTCCGTCACATCTTCCATGGTAGAATTGACGCAAGTCAGATGGGCCAAAGGTTCAACACCAAATTTCTTTTTTATGTTAGATGCAATATCACAAGTAGAATTATCTGCCATATTGCCGCCCGCCCCATAGGTTACACTAATAAAGTCCGGTTTACAGACAACTAGTTTTTCAATGGTATCATAAATTTTATCCAGCCCAGACTGTCTTTTGGGCGGGAAAATCTCCAGGGAAAAAACAGGTTTCTTTTTTTGAAATAACTCTGGGATTTTCATATTCTCCTCCTCTATTTTTTTCTATGCTTTTCCACCATCTCCTGATATTGTTCTTTTGTCAGGAGACCGGATTTTACCATAGTTTTTAAGCTTTCTATGTAGTTTTTGTCCGCATCTGCGGTCTGAGCGCTGCTCCTTTTCAGAGGCTGTTCCTCAGTTCTTATTTTTTGCGGTGCAGCGGTGGACTTTTCCTGAACGCTGCTTTTCTTTTTTAAAGAGCCAAAGGCATGGGAACCAGATCTTGTTTCGGAGCGTTTAGCCATTGATACAAGGCCTCCAATGCCTGCTACTACAAGCACGATCAATATCTCTGCTAAAAAAGAGCCGCCTTCTATGGAGTCAAATCCCGGCTCCTCATATTCATCATCATCCTCGTAGACACCTACATAATTCTCATAGTAGCCTTCATCAACAAAGCTGATTACCGTCTCATCCCCTTCCGATACTGCCTGCTCCGGCATTTGTCCTCCGGCGCTTGTTAACAGGAATCCTACGATACAGCCCTCTTTTACTGTATAATAAAGATGGTAATTGATCTTTTTACCGTCATCAGACTCTTCCTGCATGTCCTGTATCAGGAAAGGGCCCCATTCTCCTTCCACGGTTTGAAAGGCATAAGACCAGCTCCTGGTATTTGTAGTCTGGGGCAGCATGCGGTCCATCACTGCTTCGCTATAGTCCAAGTAGTAGCTTTCCAGTTGTTCCTCTGAGCACTCATCATAATTG
>CAUEYG010000291.1 GCA_959021945.1 uncultured Eubacteriales bacterium
CTATTATTACAGAAAGTTTTCCTGCCGCCAGATCAGGGACCGGTTCCAAGAAAACTGCAAAAGCCAGAGTAATCAGTCCTGCAGTCATCACTTGTACTACCGCCATCCTGATAGGGTTTACCTTATCCGCATAATAGTCAATGACCAGGGTCTGCCCGGCAAAGCTAAGGGCACACAAGAGCTGGAGCAAATCTCCCAATTGAAGGGAAAACCCTTGGGTCAGGGACATAACCGCTAATCCGAAAAAAGCAAGGAAAGCACCGCTTACAGCAGTTGCTGAAGGCCTTTTTTTATAGAGAATCCATACGAAAAAAGGCATAATTACCACACAGGCATTTGCTAAAAATCCGGCTATCCCGGGAGTTGTGTACTGAAGGCCTACGGTCTGCGCTGTAAAGGAGAGAGCCAAGAGGAGGCCTGATAAGATCCCGCACATCAGCTCGGTCCTTTGGATCGTCTGAAAGGACTTCATAAAAAGCAATCCCATCAAAATTCCTGATAGAAGAAAGCGCATGGTCAGATAGTACATGGGCGTTATATCAGAGAGGGCCCATTTTATCACGCTAAAGTTCAGGCCCCAGCTTATTGCAATAAACAAAATACCTGCGTTAGCTAAAAATACATGTTTTCTCTTTAACATAGGCGTTTCTCATCTTTACAACAAAAATCCAAATGCAACAAACAAGATAATTGCCAACACTGCTGAAATGGCTGCATAAGGGAGCTGGGATAAGGCGTGGTCCAGATTTTCCATTTTGCATGCCTGTGAAGTAAGGGCTGTACAGTCGGAGTAAAAACATGCATGACTTCCAAAAGTTCCTCCTGATAAAATGGCTCCCAGTACCAGCAGTTCATTTGTTCCGATTGCCGCAGCAAGAGGAATCAAGATGGGTACCGTAATAGCCGGAATTCCCCAGTTGCTGCCTGTAACAAAAGCCAGACCCGCTACTACTACAAAAGCAATGGCAGGAAACAGTCCCGCGCTCATATATGGAAGAACTGCATTGATTACGTATGCCGGAAGTCCGATTGCATCTAAGCCTGACTTCATTGTCAACGCACACACAATGATAAACAACATAGGCGTCATAGAACCGAATCCATTGACAAAAGCATCGCCGAATTCTGTAAAGGTCAGAGTCCTTGACGGCAAATACATGATCAGAGCCAGAACAATTGCCCCTACCAGACCGTAAAGGACTTCCCCTGTTATTACAGCAATGGCAATCAGCACGATCATAGGAACAAGAAAGTTCATAATCTTTCCGTCCTGGGAATCCCGGGCATCTTGCAGATTGGCCTCTTCATCTCGGTTGAATTTCGCACTTTCTTCTGAATAAACTTTGCCTCCCTGCTCCACACGCAGATAAGCCTTTTTCATCGTACCCAGTTTTCGAATGATACCGAATATTGCCAAAGGTACTACGACCAGTGCTGTGATAGCATAAAAGACAAAAGGCATGGCATGAATATAAATAGACATTCCGTCTCCATACTGGCTCAATTCCTTCTGGTCTGCAAAAATGCCGGCAAAGAAAATAGCCCAAGTGGAAAGAGGGAGCAGCACACAAACAGGTGCTCCTGTAGATGCTGTCACATAAGCAAACATTTCTCTGGGGATCTTCTGCCTATCGCATACACCCCGCATAGCAGATGTAAGGGTCATAATATTTAAAGCATCATCCATGAAAACAATAATTCCTAATACAAAGGTAGTCATCAGAGATTTTTCCGGTTTATTGGCCAGCCGCTCCACAATCTTGGAGAATCCAAAGGTGCCTTTGGATTTTTCAAACAACATGACAAGGCTTCCGAAAAGTCCCATAGTAACCAGCATGGATGCGTTATCGGCAATGGTAGCGTATAAAGCTTCTAAATAAGAAGGGATAAATCCAAGTCCCTTTGCTACCACAAAGGATAAAACGCCTCCCACGATGAGCGGTTCAATAGTCCGTTTTGTAAGCAATGCCATTACAATTACTACAAGGGGAGGTACTAAGGTTAAAAGTCCATAATCTACTGCCTGTTCCAATTTTTTCACCTCATTTCATTGCTGTCCGGCTGGATTTTCTGTCCTTTGCCGGACAGCTCTTACTATGGAAAGGTTAACGGTATTTTAGAAAGCTTATCCTTGGAAGCATTGTTCCTTCCATTTGTATGGATATCCAGTATCCATCATTCGTTTCAGGAAATCATCCGGGTCCAGCTCATCGGAGAAAATAATCCCTTTGTCAAGTTCTGTTTCTCCCAGGATTACAGTACCTATAGCCAAAGGTAGCGCAACGTAAACAAGCGCCGTACCAAACAGCCTCTTTAGTTCAGGCCCCGGAGCATTCATCTTAGGGCAGTTTGCTTTATAAGTGGTCTTTTTCCCATCTTTTATACCAGAGACCTCAACAATCAATTCAATAAACGCTGTTTTATCAGCCTCTGCCAGCTGCTCTTCCGTGGCTCCAAAGATATTGTTCTGAGGAGGAGGCACCATAGCTGTCACTACATCAATAGGCGCTACTTCTACATCTCCCACTTTTATTTTTTCCTGAGAACATAAGCCTGCTGCATAGAAAATCGCCGGCTGGTACATCATGTAATATTTAAAATCCAGGTCTTTAACTCCTTTGAAGGTTGCCGGCATACTGTAGATCTCTTCATGAGAGTGATGGGTCACAGGAAGGGTCCCTACCGGTTCCGGAAAGTCGCACATTTCCATACCGCCAAATGGAGGATATTTTACAAACTCACCGTTTTCCAGGGCATAAGTAGAGCTTGCACAATCTACCAAAGCCTGTTTCGGCGACCACCCAGGATTCCAAGGACGCAGGACCCAATCATAAGGCGCTTCACCTGGAACAACAGTGGCTTTGCCAATCCGCATCTTGATACTGTCTACCTGGTCCAGTTTGTTTGCAAATTTCCTGGCCAATACATTGGTCATTCCCGGTGCGAATCCGCATCCAAACAGCGCAGTCAATCCTGCCTCTTTAAATTCCCTGCACAAAGTCAGGTCCTCAACGGCTCTTCCCTCCAGGAATTCATCCCAATATGGGTCATCAAAGGCAGTATTAATATAATGGGCTTTTGCCTTTAGCGCGCCCTTCATTACATAAGGAACCATCCAAGGCATCACCATATCTACTACTACGTCTACACCTTGAGCTGCTCTTGCCACATCATCAGAGTCTGTAGCATTTACTGCACAGGTCTTTACTTTGGGACTTCCAATTTCAGTTGCTACTGCCTGAGCTGTTTCTTCTTTCAGATCTGCCAGCCTGATTTCCTCTACTGCTTCCTGTCTTGCCAGAATAGATGCACATGCGCCACCCTGTCCTCCGGCGCCTACGATTAATACCTTCATTTTTCTTCCTCCTTGTATGTGAGTTTTTATTTGTATCGCGATGCCTATTTATAACGCAAAACACGTGCCACATTGTTTTTTATTGTCGCTCACCTTGAAATTTCAACATTTTCACTATATTACCTTTCCCAATTCACTCTTATTTTTTATGTTAAACAGAAAAAAAGACAGAAAATGTTTCACCGTTAAAACATTTTCTGTCTTTTCTAAAAATTCTTTTAAATTTGCTTATTTTTGTTTCAAAAATGAAATAAATCGTTTCATTTTTGAAACTTTACTCCAATTGATACTTTTTCATCCGTCTTT
>CAUEYG010000292.1 GCA_959021945.1 uncultured Eubacteriales bacterium
CGGGAGCTACAGGAGCGACAGGCCCCCAAGGCCCGACAGGTGCAACGGGAGAAGCGGGTCCTCAGGGAGCGATCGGAGAACAAGGTCCAACCGGAGCTACAGGAGTGACAGGTCCTCAAGGCCCAACAGGTGCAACGGGAGAAGTGGGTCCTCAGGGAGCGACCGGAGCAGAAGGCCCGGAAGGAATAACTGGTCCCCAAGGTGCAACCGGGGCCACCGGTCCAGAAGGCCCTCAAGGCCCAAAGGGCCCGGCAGGGGTCACAGGTGCAACAGGAGAAGCAGGTCCCCAGGGCCCAGAAGGTCCTCAGGGAGCCACTGGCCCACAGGGTCCAGAAGGCCCAACAGGCGCAACAGGAGAACAGGGGGAGCCAGGAGAAGCAGCAACAATTCGAATCGGCACTGTCACTACGGGAGATCCAGGCACACCGGCTGAAGTTACTAACTCCGGTACAGATCAGGATGTAATCTTGGACTTTACCATTCCCAGAGGCGAAGATGGAGGGGGAGGAACCTTAGACTCCCTTGCTATTGTGGATACCGTACCAAAAGAACTAACTGGTCCAGAACCTGTCACCTTTACACAGGCTGCGTTGACAGAAGGTCCTAGCTATTCCTACAGTCCAGGCAATCCAGAAATCACGATCCTTCAGCCGGGAGTATATCAGGCGTTTTTCCATTGTACCATCACACCGAATACAGGCATTGTAATTCCAGCCAATGTAACACTTCAGCTTCGCCTAAACAATAACCCAATTGCAGGCTCTGTTGTTCGGCGGATCTTTACTTCCTCACAAGAAATTGCCAATTTGACCTTATCAGTGGCTTTTGCAGTAAACAGCACCCCTTCAACAGTAGCAGTATACTTAGAAGAAGGCGGATTTACAATTACTGATAGTTCCTTGACTATGATACGGCTCCAATAAAAATCCGAGCCAAGAAAGAATGAAAAAAACCGGCCCCCAATCAGTTAGAGATTTACTCTAACTTTGGAGGCCGGTTCGTCTTTTTTAGAACTTCCTTTTCATCAGCCTGTCAGCTGGCTAAAATCCTTTTGTGCCCAGCGCGCGCATGGAGTTTAAAATGGCGATTACAGCCACGCCTACATCTGCAAACACTGCGGCCCACAAGGATGCCAGCCCCAAGGCGCCTAGAACTAGAACGATTGCTTTTATGGCAAGAGCAAAGACGACATTTTCTTTGGCAATTTTCAGCGTTTTCCGTGCAATCCCCATGACTGTGGAAAGCTTAGACGGCTGATCATCCATGATTACAATATCAGCGGCTTCAATGGCAGCCTCAGAACCAAGGCCTCCCATAGCCACCCCAATGTCCGCCCTAGCTAGAACCGGCGCATCATTAATCCCATCACCAACAAAAATCACATTCCCCTTTGACTTTTTGTCTCCAATGATCTTTTCCGCCAGAGATACTTTATCCCCAGGCAAAAGCTCAGCATGGTATTCATCAAGGCCAATAGTAGCGGCAACCCGGTCAGCAACCGCTTTTCTATCTCCGGTTAACATAACAGCTCTAGACACACCGGCCTTTTTCAAGCCGCTTATGGCAGCCGCAGCATCTGTCTTAATGGTATCAGAGATAGCAACATAACCCAGATATTGCTGTTCGTCAGCAAGATGAACCAAAGTGGCGCTCTCATTTACAGGAAAATCTGTAATGCCAAGATCCTTCATTAATTTGTTGTTTCCGGCATAAATAACTGTTCCGTCAATGACAGCCTTGACTCCTTTGCCTGCCAATTCTTCCGCGTCAGAAACACGGCTTTTATCAATAGTCTGGCCAAAGGCCTCTTTTATTGATATGGAAATAGGATGATCGGAATAACTCTCTGCATAAGCAGCTAATTCCAGCAGTTTATCCTTTTCGCATCCAGTACCATGCACCTGCGTTACTTTAAAGGTGCCTGTAGTCAAAGTACCGGTTTTGTCAAAGATCACTGTATCCACATTAGCCAAAGCCTCCAGATAATTGCTGCCCTTTACTAAAATTCCACACTTGGATGCTCCGCCCACACCTCCGAAAAAGGCCAGAGGAACAGAAATAACAAGGGCGCAAGGACAGGAAATTACAAGGAAAGTAAGGGCTCTGGAAATCCACTCTCCAAAAGTCTGACCAGGGATCAACAGAGGCGGAACAACAGCCAGCAGCAAGGCTGCAACTACGACCAAAGGCGTATAGTATCTGGCAAATTTTGTAATAAATTTCTCCACCTTTGCCTTCTTGCTTCCCGAATTTTCCACCATATCTAAGATTTTAGCTACTGTAGAATCATCAAACTCACTGGATACCTGGATTTTTAAAACTCCGGTCAGATTGATGCATCCGCTGGAGATAAGCTGTCCGGCTTCCACATCCTGAGGGATAGATTCCCCTGTCAGAGCGGAAGTATCCAATGCAGAGTGCCCCTCTGTAATGGTGCCGTCAAGAGGTACTCGTTCACCAGGCTTTACTAAAATCAGATCACCGATTGCCACCTGATAAGGATCAACCTTCTCTTCTTTTCCATCCTTCAACAGGTTTGCATAATCAGGACGTATATCCATCAAAGCACTGATGGAGCCGCGGGATTTATTTACCGCATACTCCTCAAAGATGGTGCCTACCAGGTAAAAGAGCATTACAAAGACTGCCTCCTTGTAGTCCCTCAATCCGATAGCGCCAATAGTGGCTACTGCCATAAGAAAGTTTTCGTCAAAAACCTGACCATGGCAGATATTGCGGATTGCGGTCCACAGCGTATCGTAACCCGCAATGAGATAGGAGGCCATCAGGATCAGGAAACTTCCAAGAGCAGGAAGCGGAAGCAAAGCCCCTAAAATCAGCAGGATGCCCGAAGCAAGAACCCTGCAGAGCTGTAATTTTTGTTTCTTTTTCATATCATTATACCCCTTTTCTGTACGAGCCTTTTAACGAGCTTTTTCTGAAACCGTATGCTGTCAGACAGCGAAGACGGCAGCCTGCTATTGCCATACGTCTTTATGATTACCGCAGAATTTTACAGCCGCGCTCTACTTTGTTGATTGCTTTTTGCGCCAACTCAACAGCTTCTTCAAATTGGTCGTCAGCAGCTTCCAGCGTTAGGCGCTGAGCCATAAAGTTAATATTAGCACTGTCAACAGCATCCAGCTTATTAATAGCTGTTTCCATTTTTGCAGCGCAGTTAGCGCAATCCAATTCTGATAGTTTGAATGATTTTTTCATTTTCTTTTCCTCCTTAAAATAAAAGATTAAGCAATTGTTTAATGAAAGAACAAAATTTTTACTTGCCGCAGTTCATGTCAAAGACACTGTCCACAATTGTATGGACCAACTCAGCCTCCGGTGTTTTCGCTAAAGTATAGTAAGCCTCTTTTCCCTCACGCCGAGAAGTAAGAAGGCCGGCCTGCTTTAAAACACGAAGATGATGAGATACTGCAGGGGAGCTCATGTCAATGGCTGCTGCAATATTGATAACACATTCTTCACTGTGACATAAAAGCCATAAAATTTTTAAGCGAGTGGCATCGCTGATCAATTGAAAGGTATTCGATACTTTTTCAAAGGTTTCCTGCTGTGGTTTTTGCTCCAGCAGTTCCAGCGTATGACTACCATGATTATGTGGAAGTTGTTGTGCTGCCATTTTTATGTCTCCTTT
>CAUEYG010000293.1 GCA_959021945.1 uncultured Eubacteriales bacterium
TTTGTTCATAATAACCTCCTTGTGTTATAATAGGGTTTGTATAAAAAATAATTTAAAACAGATAATTGCAAGGATAATGCCAAGATAAAAGGGGGAATAGAGCCAAAATTACAGTAAACTGTATAAAAAATCGATGTTTTGGAGCATAGTAATGCGGAGAAATTATGTGCAAGTGCATAGATAAAACAGAACATGTACAAAAAAAGATAAAAAACAAAAGGAAGTATGCATATATGCATAATATATGTAAGATCGCATAAAAAGGAGATAACAGAGTGTTCCCATGGGAAAAAAATATCAAAATTTTATTGAAAATCGAGATTTGCTTAAATTTATCATCGACCAATCTTCCTGTGCCACTATTGTAATTGACAAGGCCGAAGAGGTTATTATGACTAACAAAGAGCATGAGCGACTGACAGGCTATAAAGAGGCATATCTAAAAGGAATGACATTGGAGCAGATGATTCAGAAGAAAATTATTCATGAAGCAACGTCAAGAAAAGTAATGGAACAAAGAAAAACAGTTGTTTTGGAGCAGCTATCCCATAGGAAAGACGGGGTTTATATTTGCATGGTAAAAGGTGTGCCTTACTTTAATGAAGAAGGGGAAATTGAATATGTAATTTGCTATCTTTTTGATATAAGTGAGAAGCGAAAGCTAATCGAGGAATTAGCCGCCAGCAAATTGAAATACAGTATGGAGCTGCTGCAGCTCAAAAATAATATTGCCCAAAAATCCGGAATTATTTATCGGAGTGCTCTGATGAAACGTCTTATTGAAAAGGCAGAAATCATTGCTAAGACAGATTCAACGGTGTTGATACTTGGAGAATCCGGTGTAGGAAAAAGTTTAGTTGCAAGGTTTCTTCACAATAACAGCAATCGAAGTGACGGTCCTTTTTTGACAATTAACTGCGGAGCCGTGCCGGATTCACTGATGGAGTCTGAGCTATTTGGATATGAAAAGGGAGCTTTTACCGGGGCATTAACTCAGGGGAAAAAGGGTCTGGTGGAATTGACAGAAGGAGGGACTCTTTTTTTGGATGAAATTGGAGATATGCCTTATGATTTGCAGGTTAAACTATTGCGATTGCTGCAGGAAAAAGAGTTTTTCAGAATTGGGAGTATAACGCCTGTAAAAGTAAATACGCGTATTATAGCAGCTACCAATGCCAATTTGAAAGAAAAAATTAAGGAAAAGAAATTTCGTGAAGATTTATATTATCGTTTGAATGTGTTGGAACTGAATGTTCCGGCTCTGCGGGAACGGTCGGAAGATATAGCTGTGTTAGTTGAGGCCTTTAAACAGAAATTTAATGAGATGTATCAGCTTAAAAAGGAGTTTAGCCCCCATGTGGTCGCTAGTCTTTCCGGGCTTGAGCTAAAGGGTAATGTAAGAGAATTGGAGAACTTAATAGAGCGTTTGGTTTTATTTTCTGATAAAAAGGTAATTTCCTTAGAAGATCTTCGCAGCATTCTCAATGAAGGGGGACAACTTGGCGGAGATATTAAAGTTGACCTGGGAAGCGGCAGTTATAAAGAGCTGACAGAAGAATTTGAGCGGCAGCTTTTTATGGAGGCCAAGCGATGTTATAAATCCACTACAGAAATAGGAAAACGCTTGGGGATTGATCAATCAACAGTCTCCCGTAAGCTTCGAAAATACGGAATATGAACAGCTCGTTAGATAAAGCCGTATGATTTTGCCGTTCTTTGGTACAATACCTTCATATAGGAGGATATACCAAATGGATCATTGTAATAAAATGCGACGGTTAGAAAATGAAGCAATTTGTCTCTATCTCACCCACCTACAGGAGCAGGAACGGGCAAAGCAGACTGTGCAAAAGTACGCTCATGATTTGGCTGCGCTGGCGGCTTTTTTGCCAGATAAAGGACTGAATAAAGAAAGGTTGATTGCTTGGAAGGAGCATCTTACTGCTCAATATACGGCAGCCAGTATCAATACGATGCTAGCTGCCCTTAATGGTTTTTTGGCCTTTATGGGCTGGCATGATTTGAAGATAAAGCCCTTGAAAATCCAAAGAAACATTTTTTGTGCTGTAGATAAAGAATTGACCCGGGCGGAGTATCTTCGGCTGGTAGAAGCGGCAAAAAGGAGCGGAAATGAACGCTTAGCCTTGATTTTGCAGACCATTTGCGCCACAGGAATCCGGGTTTCGGAACTGAAATGGATTACTGCCGAGGCAGTCATGAACGGTAATACACAGGTAGCCTGTAAGGGGAAACGGCGGATCGTATTCTTGCCGCAGCAGCTTCGAAAGGTTTTGAGAACCTACCTGAAACAACAAAAAAGAACGGAGGGCCCGGTATTTCAGACGAAAACCGGAAAACCCATTGACCGTTCCAATATCTGGCGGGATATGAAGGCGCTGTGCCAGAGTGCCAAGGTAGACCCAAGCAAAGTATTTCCCCATAATCTGCGGCATTTGTTTGCCAGGACCTATTATTCTTTAGAGAAAGATCTGTCCCGGCTGGCGGATATTTTGGGCCATTCCAATATCAGTACCACTCGCATCTATACCATGGAGAGCGGCGGTGTCCACGCAAAGCAGCTTGGCCGCATGGGACTAGTTACAACATAAGGTTCATTCTGTTGTAACTCATAAGGACTTTTAGCTGTAATACATACCATTATACAAGACAAAGTCTCTAAAGCGCAAGAAATTTAAAGCCTAATAAGGCAGAAAAAGGAAAAATGGGCATGAAAATCAGACCGGCAAACCCTTAATTTTTAACCGGTCTGATTTTATGTTTTCTTTTTTCCATTTGTAGAAAGGACAGCCGCAAATTTGGGAAATTTTATATCTTTATAGACTGGCGGAGGGGTCTGTTATTCTCAAACTAACAACAGAATGAACCTTATGTGGTTAGGTACGTTTTTGGGAAATGGAGGAATAGACAGTGATATCGCAGAATTTACAGAAAACAGTTACAAAAGTTACAGAATTGACCAGCTTTATCATGCATAAGCACTACTGCGAAAATGATGGAGAAGCGATTATCCCACTGCTTGACAATGTATTCAGTTGGTTTGGCCCCGGTGAGCAGGAGTATGTGGTGGGAAAAACAGAGATGTCAAAGGTACTGCAGCAGTTTAATGGTTTGGTTCCCAAGTGTAATATTTCTGACGAAGTATATGATGTCCTTGAAGTTACACCGGAAATCTTTCTTTGTACAGGACAAATGTGGATTGTTACTGATCCGTCTACCAATATTTATTTGCGCGTGCATCAGCGCATTACGGCTGTATTCCGTTATGCAGAGAATACAATAAAGTGCTGCCACCTCCATCTGTCTAATCCATACATGGAAATGCAAGAGGAGGAGGTAGGCTTTCCAACTCAAATGGGAAGGCACTCCTACGAATATTTGCAGGAATGTATTCTGGAACAGAAAAAGCAAATTGCAGAACAGACCCTCATGTTGGAGAAGCTGAGCTTTGAGGATAGTTTGACGGGGCTGTTTAATCGGAACAAATTTAATCAGATAATAGACCATAGCTCCAATGAAGAATATACGCAGCTGGGAATTGCCTGTTTTGATTTGAACGGATTGAAACAGGTCAATGATCAATTGGGGCATACAGCCGGAGATCAGATTATTTG
>CAUEYG010000294.1 GCA_959021945.1 uncultured Eubacteriales bacterium
AAAAGTTCCATGGTCACATCTCTCTGGCTGCCTCCTTCTGAAAAGGCCTTATGCCGAACCATTAAAAGTCCATAGTCTTCTGCATTTTCCGGGTCAAAATCTTCCTGCTCAACATAAGACGGGATTAAATCAGAATATGTTTCCTCAGGTACATCAGACCAGCCCTGGGGCACATCTATTTGAATTTGATCATCCTCCAGGAATACTGTTTCACCGTAAGCAAAGGAAGCTGCAGACAGCAGAAAAACTACAACAGCAAAAAAAAGAATTCGTATTTTTTTCATAATCTCCTCCTTACATATTGGCACACACTAACAGTTTATTATACTACTTTCGATCTTTTTTGTCATTAAAAAATGCCGCAGCTGCGGGAAAATAAAAAATCCATATTTTAGCTTTAAAACAGGCGTTTTAGAGGGAATTTGCGTAAATTTCTGAGAAAATTGTATGGATAAAAAGGTAAAAATGGAATCTTTGGCACATGCAATCATTTTGCAAGAACCTCATAAGCTTGTCGATTCTTCTCCATAAGGCGTTTGGAAATATCCATGACATCCTCATCAATAGCAAACTGTTCTTGCTCTGCAGCATGAAAGTCCATAACAAGATAACGCCGTGCTACTTTAGAAAAGTTTTGATTCGCCTCGGTGATGTTGAACCATTCACATGGAAATGGTATAATGCTTCTGGAAAGACGGCCAGTATGCATTTCTGACTGAAAAAGCATTGAAAGCAATTGAATTTAAAGGAAGTGAGCTAACATGAAACGAATAGCGAAAGATTGCAAAATGCCTTTGATGATATTGATGAATTAATCGCAGAACAAGAGAATGCGTTTGCGAAAAAACATTGTGCAGGAAACGATTTTTGATAGTGACAACTTTTGAATTTTAGTTCGCGTAAAAAATCCTATGTCTTGAATATGCTTCATTTCTCACCAAATTGGAAAAAGAGGCTGACAGGCAGCCCCTTTCACATGAATATCTGTTTTTTACTTGGCCCGAATCGTTTTCACCGGGCTGAATGTACTGTAAATCTTCTTACCTTTTACAACCCGGTAGGCCCTTGCTTTATAATAATAGGTCTTCCCTTTTTTTACCTTCCAGTCGGTATAACGGGTTTTCACCGTCTGCCTCCATTTGTAATACTTCCCCTTTTTCTTGGAGGCTCTGTAGAGCTGGTATTTGGTGGCTCCTCTTACCTTGGACCATTTGGCGGTGATCTTCCCCTTGGAAGCTTTTACCCTCAGAACGGGGGCCTCCGGCCGTACTACGGCCTTTTTCTTTGCAGAGTACCCGCTGTAGATGGTCTTTCCTTTTTGCTTGCGGTAAGCCCGTATTTTGTAGTAATAGGTCTTTCCGGTCTTTAACTTCTTGTTGGTCCAGGAGGCCTTCGTTGTAGTCTTGACTTTTTTGTATTTTCCGTTCCTTTTCGCTGCCCGATAGACCTGGTAGCCGGTTGCCCCTTTTACCTTGTTCCAGGAAAGTTTGATGCGGTCATAGGCAGGGGCGACTTTTACGTTTGTTGGCGCTTTCAGTGTTACCGTCTCTTCTTCTGGTTTTAAGGCAGGAATTTCTACTGCTGCCTTTTCATATCCGCACACTGTGCATTCCTCGTGTTTGCTCCCCTTTTCTGTTGCTGTCGCTGCTTTGTCCGTTTTCCATACAAAAGTATGAGGAATCACAGGCGTTGTCACCGTATTGACAGCCTCATAGGTCTTCCCGTTCAGGGTGATAGATGCCCTATATTGGGCCTGTCCTGTTTCCATGCAGGTAGGTGCAACAAGGTTTTTGCTGCTCATGGTCACCTGAGGGCTTGCCCTATGGGAATCGTCCCTCTTACAGGTAACGGAAGCCTCTGCTGTCGTCCCATCCTTCGACCAGGTCCACTTCGGTTCCCCCCAGTCATGCCCTTTCGCATCTCCCTCTGAAAAGGTCTCTGTTCCCGGTTTCCCGCAGATGCAGGAAACATAGTAAGTTGCCGGGTGGGTGCAATCTGCAGCTGTGGCTTCATAGGGCTTCGTATGCACTTCTTGGTTATACGCATGGGCTGCATAGCCCGCTTTCTTGCTGTTGTCCGTGATCGGACAGTTTGCCGCTGTGCAAGGGTGCCAATGGCCGTTTTTATCGCTGTCCCATTCCCTGCTCCAGCTGTGGTCATGAACAGTCCCTTTGAAGTTGCTCACGGTGCCGATTTCCCCTTTGACAGAAAGGTCCATGGTAATGGGTTCTTCGCTGGCAAAGTCGGTATAGAGACCATCGTTTGCCTGTTCGGAAAACAGCTGCAGGATATATTCCCCATCTGCAACGCCGGAAAGGGGAATGGAAAGCGTTCCGCTGGCTGCTTCGGAGCTGTTCGCCAGTTTGCCATAGTACTTTATCGCCTCTGTTTTGTCCGTCTTATCCGTAAGGATACAGGAAACAAATTGATTTGTTCCTGTGGTTGCACCGGAATAGCCAAAAGAAAGGGTTTCGCCCGTCTGTGTACTCTCTGCCGTTGTTGCATTGACCTTCAATTGCTGCTTAGCTGTTTTCATTGTAAATTTCATCGTGTCGCTGGACGTAGGCACCTCTGTGTCCACAAGACCGCTCCCTACGGTAGCAGATGCTTTGCCGCCTTCGGCGGCTGATGTGAAGAGTACAGCGTCCAGATTGATGCGAAAAGCGGGCCGCACAACATTGGCATTGAAAATATTGGTACGACTCACATAACCATAAAAGGAGATAAGGTCCGCCGCGATATTAAACTCTGCGTTAGGAGAGCGGAGCCACCATGCCCCATTGTAGCTTCGTATGCTCTGGCTTATCAAATTCGCTTCGCTTTCTGATAACGCCCATACTTTCTGCTGGCTCAGATTTTGTCCGATGTCATCCTGATCAACATTAAAGGTCCTGGCTTCTATCAAACCCTTCTCAAGCTTAGGAAATTCCTCTGCAATCTCTTCCATCCTTTGCTGCAGCGTGCTTCCTGCGTATTCATTCGGACTCTCCCATTCCTTCATATCAGACGGGTTCGTTGCATAGTAGTAATTATCTGAAGTATTATACTGGGAACCTTCAAACGCACTGTACGTCCCCTTTCGAAAAGGGATGTTTCCCCAGTCTTGGCTCTTCGCCAGCAACGTCGCCTTCTTCTCTCCCTTGTTGCTGTATACACCGTTTCCATCATAACCGATGACATACCATTCATGCCCGCCAAAGGCTATTACACTTTTCTCTACAGTTAGTTCCGACTGATTGGCCTGCATCTTTACGTTCTCCCCGGCAAAAGCCGTGGTCGGAAGCAAACTTGCCAGCAGGCATACCAACAGCCATATACTGATCCATCTTCTTTGTCTCATTGGTTCCCTTTCCTTTCTTCTCTCTGGTTCTTCTTTTTCTTTTGCAGCTCCCTTCCTCTTGGCGCTCTTCACGCATCTTGCAAACCAAAAAGGCCCATCCCGTCCGCAGTAACATATCTGCGGCCGAAATGCGCCTCTTCTTCTCTTATATCTTATATCCGTTTTTTATGCAGTAAAAAACGACAGATTTATCTATCTGTCTGCTGAGTATACTCGTCAACCCTTTCTTCCCAGTTCTTTCTAATTCTTTCAAAAAACTTTCTGTTTTTTCATTCTACTCCATCA
>CAUEYG010000295.1 GCA_959021945.1 uncultured Eubacteriales bacterium
CAGCAATTTTTATGCAGTATATGATAAAAAGAATGGGAACAGCAATATTCGCCCTTTTGTAAAATGGATGTTATCAAAAGAAGGGCAAAGGATCATCGAGGAAACAGGATACTGCCCTATTGGAAAAGATTCCGCCAGATGATAAAACAATCCGTCATAGGCGCAAGGCGGATTTTATTTTCATTAAAAAAGGAGGAAACGGCTCCATTTCCTCCAACATAACTGGTTTCTCAGTATTCTATTACTCTAAAATTCTCCCGTCAGTAGAGATGGTTACAACTTGCCAAGGCAGGAATTTTCCGCTGGCCTGAAGTGCATTCTTTACAGCATTTTCAATACCTCCGCAGCAAGGCACTTCCATCCGTGCTACTGTAACGCTCTTGATGTTGTTGCGGGCTATGATCTCTGTCAATTTTTCCGTGTAATCGCCTTCATCTAGCTTTGGACAGCCGATCAGGGTGATCTTACCCTTCATAAAGTCACTGTGAAAGTTTCCGTAAGCAAAGGCCGTACAATCAGCAGCAATGAGCAAATTAGCGTTTTCAAAATAAGGGGCCTGCAGCGGCACCAGTTTGATTTGAACAGGCCACTGGTTCAGCTGGGTCTCAGCAGGAGTCTGGGTCTGAGTGTTTACCGGCTGCTGTTCTCTGACCAATTGCTTTGACTGCGTTCCAGGACAGCCGCAAGGTGCAGGAGCGCTGCCCTGTTTTTTCTTATTGGCTAAAACTGCCGCCTCGTCATAGGCTGCCGCCTCACGCTCTACAAAGGTAATAGCGCCTGTAGGACAAGCAGGAAGACAGTCTCCAAGCCCATCGCAATAATCGTCGCGGAGCAATTTGGCTTTGCCGTCCACCATACCGATGGCTCCTTCGTGACATGCCTCTGCGCAGATACCGCATCCATTGCATTTTTCTTCATTAATCTCAATAATTTTTCTTATCATAATGGTAACCTCCATGTTGTTGTCTTGACTTGATGGCCATAGTTTAATATAATTTTTCACACAAGTATGTTGTAATTACAACGAAACGGAGAAAAAATGAATTATCTTTTTATATCAAATACAGCGTTGTTTCAGGGTGTTTCTGCCCAGGAAACAGAAGCTATGCTAAAATGTCTTTCTGCAGTTACAAAAAAATTTGAAAAAAATCAAACCGTTTATGGTATGGGCGACCAGATCTCGTCTATGGGACTCGTGCTTTCAGGATCTGTTAATATTGTAAAACATGATATATGGGGAAATCAAGCCATACTTGACCACGTACACAAGGGAAATTTTTTTGCAGAAACTTATGCCTGTCTTGAGAAGGAGCCTCTCATGGTGGATGTCATTGCTGCGGAAAAGGCAGAAATTTTATTTTTGAATATAAACCGTGTCATGGGAATTTGTTCTTCAAGCTGTACTTTTCACAGCAGGTTAATTCATAACCTGGTCTACACATTGGCCAAAAAAAATTTAGCTCTTACCAGCAAGATGGACCATATAACCCCCCGGTCAATTCGGGATAGGGTCTTATCCTATTTATCGGCACAAGCAGTACGAAACGGAGGGCGTGTTTTTGAAATTCCTTTTAACAGACAGCAATTGGCAGACTATCTTTCTGTAGACCGAAGTGCTCTCTCCAATGAGCTGTCAAAGCTGCAAAAAGAAGGGGTTATTGATTTTCAAAAGAATCGGTTTCGACTGAAAAATCCACTGTAAACCACAGAAAATCCTGCAATTTCAAGGTGCTCAAGATATTTTGGTTAAAGTTGGAAGAAGCTGTGGATAACCCAAATTGGCTAATAGGTAAAATGATTGAAATTTCAACGACTGTAAAATAATGTTTATCCACATCCACCCTTGGATAAAATTGTATACGATTTTGAAATGTCTGTGGATAAACCTTACATCCCTTATAAAAAGCCACATCCGGTATGTTGAAAACTGTCGAGGTCTCTTAGAGGGAAGATTGGAAAAAATGAAAAGGGCCTATATGCCGTACTGACCTGTCACAGGGTCTTGGAACAAGAAGATATGGGGCGGATATGCAGTAAAAAGAATAAAGCAAACAATCAAAGCTGCCAATAGGATTCTTGCAGCCATTTCCGCATGAAGGGATGAAAATAACTTTTTTTTAATTAGGAAAAAGCTGAGGCAATAGGCAATAAAGACAGCGGCAATGAAAGTGCAGATGTCAGCCCACAGCCAGTCTTTTCCTGTAATGGCAGTGTATCCGTAAAAAGCAGCCACAATGAAGCCTGAACCGGCAAAGACAGAAAGGACGCGGGCGGCGATAAAGCCATCAAGCTCCCTTCCATAGAAAAAATATTCGAGAACAGAAAACAGGAGCATGGGCGTCACTAAAAGCTTTAAGTGTTCCCAGGTACTCTCATTTACAGCTGCAAACGGCGCTACTAGAGGACTTTGGCCTGACCAGTGATAAAAGAAATGATTTAATGTTCCCACAATAAGGGTAAAAATAATTCCTGCAATATGCCATTTTTTTATGTTCATTTTGGCACCTCCCGCATTAGTGTATGCAGACAGGTCCCATTTCTTTACATCATTTTTTTGATTCTCTGATAATATAGAATACCGACAACATCGGCAAGCAGCCATCCGATGGGGATTGCCCACCAGATTCCCACAAGCCCCACTGGCGTGGGAGCAAGACAATAGGCTAAAACCACCCGAGTGCCCAGGGAAATAACCGTCAAAATAATAGACATTCCCGGTTTTCCAATTCCCCGGTAAAGGCCGTAAAGGAGGAAGAGGCAGCCGATTCCAAAGTAAAAGGTACCCTCAATATGAAGATAAGTAACGCCTATAGATAGGATTTCGAGCTCAGAGCTGTCAATAAAAATTTTCATGAGTGGCTCAGCAAACAGCCAAATTATAATGGAAATAAAAAGACAAAACCCTAAGGTCATAATCAGTCCAGAGCGAATACCTTGTTGGATTCGTTCTTTTTTCTGCGCGCCAAAATTCTGCGCAATAAAGGTAGAAAAGGCATTTCCAAAATCCTGAGCAGGCATATAAGCGAAAGAATCAATCTTTACTGCAGCTGCAAAGGCTGCCATGACAGCAACTCCAAAACTGTTGACCAAGCCCTGTATGAGCAGAATTCCAAAATTCATGACTGACTGCTGGACTGAAGTGAGCAGAGAAAACTGGATGACTTTTTTGTACACAGTAAGATTGGGAGACGCCATGGACAAAGAACGCGCAGCCTTATCCTTATAACCTTTGTTCATACTTAAAAGAGGTTGGGTCCAAAAGCTATAGATGGCAATGCCTGCAGCTGATACAGCCTGTGAAAGTACAGTGGCCCAGGCAGCCCCGCCAACACCCATTTCCAAAGTAAGAACAAAAAACAAATCCAGAACAATATTGAGGACAGCGGAAATCCCAAGGAAAATCAACGGAGCCAGGGAATTTCCCAAGGAGCGCAATACAGCAGCAAAATAATTGTAAAAAAAAGTAAATAGGATGCTATAAAAAATAATCTTTAAATAATCATGGGTTTGCGTAAAAATTTCCCCGGGAATTTGCAGCAGATTCATAATAGGATTGATGAATGCAAGAACAGCAACAGTTATGCATATAGGTGAACCGCGGGTACCGTGTGGAAGTCAACAGCG
>CAUEYG010000296.1 GCA_959021945.1 uncultured Eubacteriales bacterium
TGAAAGCAGATTTAATATTAAAAAGCAGCCATATTTTTACTGGTGATGGCAGTGAACCAAAGCCGGGCTGTGTTGCCATAAAGGGCAATCGGATTATAGCTGCAGGCACTCATGCAGATACTTGCGTGGGCCCTGAAACAAAGGTTATGGATTTTGGTGATAAATTGATTATGCCGGCTTTTATCGACGCTCATACTCATTATTTTCAAGGGGCAATTTCCGCCAGCGCTTATATGTGCATGGATATTGCCGCATCCACATCAGAGGCAGAGTGTGTTGAAATGGTAAAGCGCTACAGCCGGCAGCATCCGGAGCACACAAGGATTCGCGGCATGGGCTGGTTTCCGGCTAATTGGAACGATGCGCCCCTTCCAACTAAAATCACTTTGGATCAGGCTTTTCCTGACAAGCCGGTCTATCTCCTTGCTGCTGACGGACATACCATGTGGCTCAATACAAGAGCGCTGCAGGAGTCTGGAATCACAGCTGATCTGCAGCCTACCAGCGGTTCTGTGGGGACTTTTGAAAACGGAGAATTAAACGGGCTGCTCTTTGAGCCGGAAGCGTACAAGCCTGCTATGGAAAAGATGATGGAGTTTGAGGATGGGGTGAGAAAGGAGATCTACAAGGCTTTTAATGCCAAGCTCAATGCCCGGGGCATTACTTCAGTCAGCGATATGAGCGCTGATGATTATGGCGATGATACGGAGCATATTTATAGGCTGATTCGCTCTTTGGAAGACAGCCGGGAGCTCAGCTGTAGATTGCATGTTTTTACAAAGCTGGACGGCTACACTGACTTTTCAAAGGCAACAGCCCTCAGCAAAAAGTATGATTCAGAGTCCTTTCAGGTTTCTGGGGTAAAGGGGTTTATTGACGGGGTTACTTCCACTTTTACCGGCCTGCTGCTGGAGCCTTATGCTGACAAGCCTTCCACCTGCGGTGAAGGAGTGCCTCTTTCTTCAAAAGAGGATAACGAAAGGTACATAACAGCTGCCAATAAAGCAGGCCTGCCGGTGAGACTGCATTGCATTGCTGACGGTTCTGTGCGCATGGCTTTAGATTTGTTTGAAGCATCAGAAAAGGTCAATGGAAGGCACGGGCTTGCCAATACTATCGAGCATATTGAAACGATTCATCCTGACGATATTCCTCGCCTAGCGCAGCTCTCTGTCATTGCTTCTATGCAGCCTTATCATTTAACGCTGGATGTCAATGAAAAAATCAGACGTGTAGGCCAGGAGCGATGTAAATGGGAATGGCCTCACAAAACCATTTTGCAATCCGGGGCCCAGCTGGCCTTTGGCAGCGATTATCCTGTAGTGGATTTTAATCCGTTTCCCAATATTTATGCTGCTGTCACCCGTTGTGACGATGAAGGCAAACCTACTGGTGTTAATCCTCAGGAATGCATCAGTCTGGCGGAAACCTTGAAGGCCTATACCAG
This sequence comes from uncultured Eubacteriales bacterium, assembly GCA_959021945.1. Classification (GTDB taxonomy): domain Bacteria; phylum Bacillota; class Clostridia; order Peptostreptococcales; family Anaerovoracaceae; genus Hominibacterium. The sequence continues at coordinate 1,448 of CAUEYG010000296.1, forward strand.
CGGCGCGGCCAAAGCCTACAGCAGAGATGACCTAGGTCTGCTGGAAGAAGGAAAGCTGGCGGATATCATTGTCATAGACTGCAATCTGTTTGATCTTGACCCAATGGATATCCCCAAGGCCTCTGTAGAAATGACGTTCATGGATGGGAACATGGTTTATAGAAAACAAGAAGAGAAAGACGAACCTTCTTGATCTTTGGCGGAAACGCCCAGCCGCTCATATCAGAGCTGTCGGGCGTTTTTAGGTGCCGCTGTATGGACACAGCGGCCTTCCGCCCGCAGCCGGGCCGTCTAGTCGAACAAGCTCAACTGCTGAGACAGATCCTCGGGCTTTTTTTGATGGGAACGCTCACATTGAAGCAGTTCCCTAGGGATTTCTGCAAGAAATGGGGAAGGCTCCTCGTAGGTCAGAAGGATTAGTTCTTCCTGAGCGCGGGTCATGCCTACATAGAAAAGTCTCCGCTCTTCCTGCAGATCATCTTCCTTCATTGGTATATGATTTTGGGTCAGACCGCACAAGAATACGATTGGAAACTCCAACCCTTTTGCCCCATGAAAAGTCATGAGCGAAACAGCCCCTGCATCGTACAGCTTCCCGGAGGAGCTGCGCCGCAAATCCTGTTCTTCACCAAGCAGCAGATTTTGAAGAAAGGCTTCCATATGATCATAAAAGACAGCCATTTCCGCCAGTCTGTTCAGAGGCTCATGTTTGGCAAACCCTGCCTTTTCTCCCCAATCCTGCAAAAGATCAAAGGGCTTTTCCTTGCTGATACGCTGCTCAAATGCACCCTTTAAGAAATCCATGGACGCCTGAGGCGCTGTTTCAAATAAAATACTGCCAATCTCATAAAAAATCTGATCCGGCTGCTTTTCCGCCAGAGCACGGAAAAAAGCAATGGCTCCTTTCACCACTTCATCCTGCAAATAATCTTGTTTTCCAGAAACAATGTAAGGGATGCTCTCTTTTCGCAGACACTTTTCAATTAATTTCGCCTGATAGTTGGTTCTGTACAAAATAGCAATATCGCTGAAACTGCGGTGTTTTTCTCGCTTTGTCCCATAATTTTGCGCATCCATCATATCCATACCGCCGGTCATATGGTTGATTTCCTTTGCAAGGAAAATAGCCTCACCCAGGCTGCTGCCGGCAGTCACAAGCCGCACTGGCTCCCCGGAGCAGTGCAATGGTTTTAGCTGGGATCTTTCCCTCCTATTGCAGCTGATTACTGGCAAAGCACAGTTTAAAATTTCCGGTGCGGATCGGTAGTTTTGATCCAGGTAAATGGTTTTGATCTGAAGCGCATCCTTTATGAGACGGTCAAAGCAATAAGGATCTGAACCTCGGAAACCATAGATGGACTGGTCCGGGTCACCGATGACAAACAGAGCTCTGGCCTTTTTCTTCCAGTGATCAATCAGATCATACTGTAAATTGTTAATGTCCTGAAACTCATCTACAAAGATCCATCGGTTTTCTCCCATAGACAGCCCGTGGTCCCGGTCTTCCTCATGAGACAAGGTTTCCATCAGCAAATCATCAAAATCCGACAGTCCACGTTCTTCCAATATTTTGCAGTATTCCTGCACCGGATGCAGATGCTGGCTGTCTATTTCCATACCTGTTTTAAAAGCGGAAACCTTTCTCAAGAAGTTGACCGGCGTCATGGAGATACCTTTTTTTTTCAGTACCAAAGCAGCCAGATCAAGGCACTGCGCTTCACTTGCCAGAATAACTGCCCTTTTTTCCTGCAAAAAAGTCAGACACAGGGAATGAAAAGTCCCAATCTTCATTTGCTTTACCGGCTTTTTTCCAAGGAGTGTTTCAAGCCGCTGTTTCATTTCCGCTGCTGCTTTATTTGTAAAAGTTACAGCCATAATATCTGTGGGCTGGGCCTTTTTTTCCTGGATGAGATGGGCAATGCGGTGGGTCAAGGTGTATGTTTTTCCTGTGCCAGGTCCTGCAATGACTGCTATTACAGGGTCCTCTGCTGTTATCGCCTCTTGCTGTTTTCCATTTTCTTTTGGAATTTCAACCGGATGCGGCCCTGCGGCATCTGCAGCAGATTCAGTCTTTGCCTTTTTCGTTCCTGTTTTCTTGGCAGCCTTTTTTGCAGCTCCCGCAGGAAGGGCGATGCTCTCAAAGAGGCTCATCTGCCC
>CAUEYG010000297.1 GCA_959021945.1 uncultured Eubacteriales bacterium
AAAAATCGGACCCCTTTCTTTCCGCATGGATAACAAGGTGATGGGAATTATCCGTGATATTGCTCTGGTATTTTTCCTCTGTATCGTAGGGTTGAAGTACGGTTATGTAGCCATTAACGCTCTGACCGGGTCGGGAATTTTGCTGGCAATATCAGCCTTGGTTGTAGGAATCCTGGCAATGCTGGTAGGTTTTATCATAGGTCGTTATGTGTTCAAGCTAAATTGGGTGGTTTTATCCGGCGCAATATGCGGAGGAATGACTTCCACCCCTGGCCTTGGAGCTGCTGTAGACGCGCTGGAAAGTGATGATCCGGCTGCAGGATATGGTGCTACTTACCCATTTGCCCTGCTGTGCATGATTATATTTACAATTATTTTAAATCAATTGCCGATTGTTTAAGGAGTAAGAGGTGAACTTATGAGTGAAGAAAGAAAAGGTTTAGGGGCCAGGCTGAGAGGGACGCAGGCTCTGGATTTGGTAACATCCGCCGAGGCAGCAGCTGAGCTGATCAAAGACGGCATGACAGTAGGCGTCAGCGGCTTTACGCCGTCAGGATATCCGAAAGCAGTGCCTCTGGCCTTAGCAGAGCGGGGGAAGAACGGAGAAAAGATAAAGATTGATCTTTATACAGGGGCTTCGGTAGGGCCTGAAATTGATACAGCTTTAACAGAAGCCGGTATGATCAGAAAACGTCTGCCTTACCATACAAACTCTACGATTCGGGGAAAAATTAACGAAGGAGAGATTGAATACGTTGACCTTCACCTTTCCCAGAGCCCACAGTATGTCAATTATGGAGCTTTAAATAAAATTGACATAGCTATTGTAGAGGGGCTTGCCGTTACAGAAGAGGGGCATATTATTCCAACGACTGCAGTTGGAAACGCGCCTACTTTTATTAAAAACGCAGATAAAGTCATTGTTGAAATCAATCTTTTAAAACCGATGAGCTTGGAAGGCATGTCAGATATTATTACATTAGACAATCCTCCTAATCGTAAGCCTATTGACATCTGCAAGCCTTCCGACCGAATCGGGACCCCTTATATGGAGTGTGGATTTGATAAGATAGCGGCTATTGTTATTACTGACATGCAGGACAAAACCAGGCCTTTAGGTGAAGTGGACGAAGCTTCCAGAAAAATTTCTGATAATATTATAAAATTTTTCAATCAGGAAGTTGCTGCAGGGCGATTGACAAATTCTCTGCTTCCGTTACAATCGGGAGTAGGAAGTGTAGCCAATGCAGTTTTGTATGGACTGTGTGATTCTGAGTATGAAGACCTGACCTGCTACACCGAAGTGGTCCAGGACTCCATGTTGGATCTGCTGCGTTCGGGAAAAGCGGTAATGGCATCTACTACTGCTCTCAGCCCGTCTCCCGCTGCTCTTGAGAAGTTTCTCGATGAAGTAGACTTTTTCAAAGATAAAATTATTTTACGGCCTCAGGAGATCAGCAATAATCCGGAAGTCGTAAGGCGTCTGGGTGTCATTGCCATGAACACAGCCATTGAGGCGGATATTTATGGCAATGTAAACTCAACGCACATCATGGGCTCCAAGCTGATGAACGGAATCGGCGGTTCCGGAGATTTCTCCAGAAACGGTTCTATCACCATCTTCAGTACGCCATCTACCGCAAAAGGCGGCAAAATCTCATCTATCGTGCCAATGGTATCTCATGTCGACCATACGGAGCACGAAGTAATGGTTCTGGTAACAGAGCAAGGATATGCCGACCTGCGGGGACTGAGCCCAAAAGAAAGAGCAGTTAAAATTATAGAAAATTGTGCGCATCCGGATTTTAGAGAAGAATTAATGGACTACTTTAAACGGGCGTGCGATTCTTCACCGCTGCACACACCGCATATTTTGAGTGAGGCATTGTCATGGCACACAAGATTTATGGATACAGGAAGCATGGCGGACGAATAATACATAGTGAACAAAAATAACGGAGGTAAAAAAGAAATGGATGAAAAAGCAATGAGCCAGGAGTACATTAACGGCTATATCGAAAGAGCAAGAAAAGCCCAGGCTGAGTTTGAGAAAATGAGCCAGGAACAGGTGGATTTAGCTGTAAAGACAGTGGGAAAAGTAGTATATGATAATGCAGAGTTTCTGGCTGAGATCGCAGTAGAAGAGACAGGTATGGGAAATGTACCGGACAAAATCGCAAAGAATAAACAGAAAGCTGGAATTGTCTGGAATAATTTAAAAGGCAAGAAGTCAAGAGGAATCCTGGAAACAAACGAAGAAACAGGAATCACAACAGTGGCAAAGCCAATGGGTGTTGTAGCTGCCATTACTCCTTGTACTAACCCAATTGTAACACCAATGAGCAATGCGATGTTTGCTTTAAAATGCGGAAACGCAATTATCATTACGCCTCACCACAAGGCGCTGAAATGCAGTACAAAGACAGTTGACATGATTAATGCGGAACTGGCAAAGCTGGGATACCCACAGCATCTGATTCAGATTTTAGATCAGCAGTCCAGAGAAAATACAAGAAACCTGATCTCCTCTGCTGATGTGGTAATCGCAACAGGCGGAGCAGGCATGGTAAATGCAGCTTACAGCTCCGGAAGACCTGCTCTGGGTGTAGGAGCCGGAAATGTACAGTGCATCATTGATGAAGGATATGACTATAAAGAAGCTGTTCCAAAGATTATTACAGGAAGAACCTATGACTATGGCATCATCTGTTCTGGTGAACAGTCCGTTATTTGTCCGGAAAAAGACTTTGACTCCATCATGGATGAATTCCAGAAAAACGGCGGATATATTGTAAAAGATCCAAAAGAACTACAAGGAATTCGTGAAGCCTTATTCCAGGATGGAAAACCAAACAGACATTCTGTAGGACAGTCTCCTGAGAAGATCGCAGAATTGGCAGGCATTGATATTCCGGAAGGAACAAAAATTATCGTAGCAGTAGCAGATGGAACCGGTCTGACAGATCTGCTGGGCGGTGAAAAAATGGGCCCTGTTATTTCCGCTTATAAATATAAGGATCTGGCAGAAGGTGTTAATATTGCAAGAGAAAACCTGGAAAAAGACGGAAAGGGCCACAGCGTATCCTTCCACTCTGATTCCGAAGAGCATATTGAATATGTGGGAACAGAGCTTTGTGTTTCCAGATTTGTAATCAATCAGGTATCTGCAAGCAGCGCCGGCGGAAGCTACTACAATGGTTTAGCGCCGACTAATACACTGGGATGCGGCAGCTGGGGCCATAACAGTATCTCAGAAAACCTGGACTACAAACATCTGATGAATGTTTCCAGAATTGCTCGTTATATGCCAAACAACCACGTTCCAACAGATGAAGAACTGTGGGGATAACAAAACGCTAGGTAAATGCTAACTCTTAATAAATAAAGCAAAAAAGGATGTTCCTGTTTCGTGAGGCAGGGACATTCTTTTTTTGTAAGAAATATAGAAAAAATATAAGGCGCTATCAAAATGTTGAATTGTTCAGAAAGCTTGCAAAATGATATGATATTAATAGTAGGAACGTGTAAAACAACAAATGGAGGTAACTATGAAAAAGATTGGAGTATTAGGCACCGGAACAATGGGAGCCGGAATCATTCAGG
>CAUEYG010000298.1 GCA_959021945.1 uncultured Eubacteriales bacterium
GATATTTAAAGGGAACCGTGCAAAACTTAAATCTAAAAGGCACTGTTGAAGCCAAAGGGGATTGTGCCGCAGGCCTTGTTTCTATTATGACGGGGACCGCTGTCATCAAAAATTGTACGATTGATGTAAATGTTTCAGGCAAAGACAAGGTAGGCGGGGCTGTTGGCGAAAATTACTCAGGGACGATTTTAAGCTGCCATAACCTGGGCAGTGTTGAGGGTAATGTAAAAGTAGGTGGCGTTGTAGGTGAGAATTGGAATGGAACAGTGAAACAATGCTCCAACGAAGGGCAGGTTGTATCAACTGGAAAAGGTGTTGGGACGTATGGTACAGGCGGCATTGCCGGAAGATCGGTTTCCATGGATGCGGTTATTCAGGAAAGCTTTAATAAAGGCAATATTTATTCCTCCAATGAGTGCGCAGGAGGAATTGTGGGCTATACCAATGCGGAAGGCTCTACCATTGACAGCTGTTATAACACAGGAATTGTTTCCGGCCCCAAATCCTCTTATGGATATGTAGGAGGAATTGTAGGAAGCATTGGAGAAAACGGTGTAAAATTACGCAACTCTTATAATATCGGCGCTATTAAAAACGGGAAGTATGCAGGAGGTGTTTTGGGCAACTTTACAGCAGACTTTTATGAAGATCTTGATACTTATATAAAAAATAATTACTATCTGGACTCTTCTGCACCATTGGCAGTGGGAAAAGAAAAAGACACCAAGGGGAGAGGCAGTTATTCGGAAATCGCAGGAGTGAAATCATCACGGGATTTACAGAGCCCTTATATGGCGTCGGTGCTTGGCACAGCCTTTCGGGCTGATGTCAGCGGTATGAATGGAATTAACAATGGCTTTCCTGTATTCAAGTGGCAGGAGAGGAGCAGCGTAGACAAGGCAGCGCTGCTGGACAAAATGAATATTGGATACAAAAAACAGTTCCGGCAGTTTTATGAAAAATACCCTTATGGAACTTCCTCAGGCAGCCTTATTTTAAAGTTGTTTAATCCCCAGCTGTTCTTTGAACAGATTTGGCAAGATATGGAGAAAAGGGCTGAAAACGAATAATCTTGTTTTGCAGTTTCTTACAAAATATCGCCTCTTTCAAACGGCGATATTTTCAAATACGATAAAATTATTATGTAAACAAAAGAAGAGGTAATTATGCAAAGAAACACATACCAGTTATTATCAACAGATTTGAAAATTGATCCAAAAGTATTAGACCTTATCGTTCAGTCAGAACAGGATATTAAAGGAGAATTCGAAAAACTCGATGATATTATGGCCTTTAATCAATATAAAGTATTAACGGCGTTTCAAAACAATCGTCTCAGTGATACTCATTTTGCATGGAACACAGGCTATGGCTATGATGACGCAGGAAGGGATGCCATTGAGCGGGTATATGCGGATATCTTTAAGACAGATGCTGCCCTGGTCCGCCCCATTATTGTCAATGGCACTCATGCTCTGACTCTAACGCTGACAGGTATTTTGCGCCCCGGTGATGAGCTGATCTACTGCACCGGAGCACCTTACGATACGCTGGAAGAAGTGATTGGAATCCGTGGACAGGGAAAAGGCTCTTTAAAAGAGTTCGGAGTCAGCTACAAGCAGGTAGAGCTAACTCCCGAAGGCAACATTGATTTACCGGCTCTAAAAGAAGCCGTAGGACCTAATACACGGATGATTACAGTCCAGAGAGCTACCGGTTATGGATGGAGAAAAGCCATTACCATTGAACAAATAGAGGAATGGGCGGAATTTGTTCATTCTATTAATCCGGAGATTATTTGCATGGTGGATAATTGCTATGGTGAATTTTTAGATACTAAGGAACCAACTGAGGTGGGAGCCGATGTTCTGGCCGGCTCCCTTATTAAAAACCCAGGAGGAGGACTGGCTCTTACTGGCGGATATATTGCAGGCCGTCAGGATTTAATCGACAATATTTCCTATCGTATGACTTCACCGGGTATTGGGGGAGAATGCGGGCTTATGTTTGGGCAGACGCGAACCATGCTCCAGGGACTTTTTATTGCTCCTAAAACAGTAAACGGCGCAGTTAAAGGCGCGGCTTTGTGTGCAAAAGCCTTTGAAAAATTGGGATATGAAGTGTGTCCAAAAGCAGAAGAGCAAAGGAGCGATATTATTGAAGCAGTCAAATTAGGCAGTCCTGAGGCGGTGGTAGCCTTTTGTGAAGGAATCCAGGCTGCAGCTCCTATTGATGCTTATGTAAAACCCATTCCATGGGACATGCCTGGTTATGAGGATCAGGTGGTTATGGCTGCCGGTGCTTTTGTTCAGGGTTCTTCTATTGAACTTAGTGCAGATGCGCCTATCCGTGAGCCTTATATTGTGTATTTCCAGGGAGGGCTTACTTATGAACATTCTAAATTCGGCGTCATCAAAGCGCTGCAGACCTTGTACGAACAACAGTTAATTTCACTATAAAGGGCTCATGAGGGAACAATGGAGAAACGGAAAAAAGAAAAACTTCGCAAAAAAATAAAGATGGCCGGTGTTGTTTTAAAGTTTGCTCTTCTTATTTTTATTCTGGTTGGGCTTCCGCTGTATATTTATTTTTATCAGCCGGAATTAATTGATAATATGTCCAGCCTTGAAAATGTAAACGCTTTTTTTCAGCAGTACAGAACAGAGAGTATGCTAGTTTATATAGGGGCGCAGATTGTGCAGATTGTGATCTGTATTATACCCGGCCAGTGGCTGCAGCTGGCTGCAGGATATATGTACGGGTTCTGGCTGGGATTTTTGTTTTCCTTGATCGGCGCTGCCATTGGCTCCGTCTTGACCTATTATCTGGCAAAGCTTTTGGGCCGGGATGCTATGCACCTTATCTTTGGGGAAGCAAAAATCAATGAATTTATCCATAAGCTCAACAGCAAAAAGGCCATTGTGATTGTATTTCTTATTTTTCTGATACCGGGGGTTCCAAAGGATCTTTGCAACTATGCTGCAGGAATTTCCGAAATGAAACTGAAACCGTTTTTAGTTGTATCTCTTGTTGGGCGAAGTCCGGGAATGATGGGCAGCCTGTTGATTGGCAGGCAGATTGAAGCCGGAGATTACACAGGAGCTATTGTTATAGCAGTCATTGCCATCGTGTTATTTATTGTAGGTATTATCATGAGGAAGCGTTTAACCCTATGGCTTGATAAAGCTTATGATAAACTGTATAAGTAAGGAGTTTTTCATGAAACAAAATTTTAATTTTATTTTGTACGGAGCCGCCCTTGTCGTTATCCTTATTCCCGTGCTTATGAATGAAGCGTTTCACAGGCCCATAGGACAGCCGGGAGAAAGCATCATGCTGTCTGCCGGTCTATTGCTTTTGCTCATCGGAAAAATACTTTTGATGGGTCGAAAGCGAAGGGAAACAGGGGAATCTATTTTTTTAGATGTTGTAATCAGCCTTTGTCTGATTGCCATGATTGTATGGATGTTTCTTAGATAAATTGCATAAAAAAGCATCTATCAGAAATGATAGGTGCTTTTTTTATGCTCATTTTCATGAGGTAATTACAATCTGTTTTGCACGAAAAAGTACACATTATCGTTCAAAGATTTCTTTT
>CAUEYG010000299.1 GCA_959021945.1 uncultured Eubacteriales bacterium
TGGGTCCCGAGAATGTGTACAAAAGCGAGAAAGCCGGGAATTTGTGCACACTTTCGGACTGCCCGGCTACCCCCCGGGCTTGCTGGAGACCCCCGGAGTGTGCACAAGTTGCATCTCTTCCTTCATTTGTGCACACTTTCGGACTGCCCGGCTACCTCCGAGCTTGCTGGGGACCCCCGGAGTGTGTACAAATTGCATCTTTTGCTTCATTTGTGCACATTTTCGGACCGCCTGGCGTGCCGGGCCGTTTGTCTTCCCTGGGAAAGGCCGATCATCGCAGGGCAAGGCCGGGAATCCCCGGCCTGCTCAAAGTCACGTACCCTCGAGCTGGCGAAAACGGCAGCAAGGATTCCCTTTTTCCAATTCCTATGATAAAATACTGATACTTTCATCATAACACATCGAACAGAAAGAGAGATATTATCATGTGGGAGCTCTATCATCAATTGATTGAACAGGTGCCGACTCAGGTAAAAGTGGACCATATCTATGTGGGCGAAACGTGGACCATCGTTCATGCCGGTCCTTACTGCGGTTTTGCAGTCACTGTAAATGAACAGAATCAACCTCTTCCCTCCTATCGGGCGCTGATCGGTCAGGATCTCCAAACAACTGCCTCCCTTTGCAAATCCTGGAACTTCTTGGATGCCAGCGTTGGTACTGCTGCCCTTAACGCTTATCACAACAGTCCGGCTGTGGCCCTTTCTGTTCCTGGCATGGCCTGCACGAAAAATGCTTTTACAGATTATGCTGCAGCCGTGGAAAAGAAAAAAGCAGCCATTATCGGCCACTTTTTTAACCTGGAAAAATTCCTGACAAAGGCTGCATCTGTATCTGTCCTGGAAAGAAAGCCCTGGCTAGGAGATTATCCTGACTCTGCCTGTGAATACATTCTTCCCCATCAGGATTTTGTCTTTATTACCGGTTCTGCCTTTATCAATAAGACGCTGCCCCGGCTTCTGCAGCTTTCCGCCAAGGCTCACTCCATTGTGCTGGGTCCTAGCACGCCTATGTCGCCAATACTCCTTTCCCATGGAGCCGACGAACTGTCAGGCCTGCTGCCGGATTACCTGTCTTTAGATCAGGTTCCTCAGGCAGCTGCGGGAAATGTAAAAATGTCTTCCTATGGCCAGAGAGTCAGACTGCAGGCTAAAGCCGGACAAAGCAACCTGCGCTGACAGCTCTTCAAACTCCAATCGCTCCGCCTTTACTGCTGGGAATACTTCCATATATCCCGCTCAATGCAGACATTCAGGCCGCAGCACGCTGCCGGCTCCAGGTCATACTTATCATAGAGTTCTGCAAATAATTCTTTTACCCTTCGATAATACTCCACATCCGGAGCCTTCATAGTGCCCATAACCGGCCTGCCCATAGGCATCCAGACAGATGCGGTAGGAATGATTCCCCGCTGCGCCAAATAAACGGCCCCTTCCTTTAGAGTATCAAAGGATTCCAAACCAATAATAAAATTAGAAAAGGCTTTCCCCGGCCCAAAGGTTTCTGCTATGTATTCCAACAAATCTAAATGCCGCTTCCTTGTTGTAAACTCCATTTTTCCCGGAGTAATCACCCTAGCACGAGCCTCATCCCAGACCTCCAGACTGCAGGCAATGCGGTCCGCCCCCAGCGCCATGTATTGGTCAATGGCTTTCTTATCTTCCGGAGGCGTAATATACAAAAGAACTTCCCCCGGCACATTAGGTATGGCCTGCAAATAAGAGATCAAATGCTCTTCCTCCGATGCACCTGAAAAGGTAGAACCTCCTGTAATCTGTACACTATTTACTCCCGCTCGGTTTACTGCATAACGGACAATTTCCGCAGCATCTTGAGCAGATACAGCCTTTGGCATTGGTTTGCCTTTTTTTGCTAAAGTCTCAAATTCGCCGCCGCTGAAGCAAAACTCACAAGGTTTTCCTGCCGCCGCATATTCACAGGGCCACAGGCACTGAAACGCTACCCAGTCTACTCCCTGCAGCACTGCATTTCCTACAAAAGGCAAGCCAGATGCTGTCCTTTGCTTATAAAAATCCGTAGCGTCTGGAAAAGAAACAAAATCCACCAGCTGATTCTTGTACATTAGCGCAGGCTTATCCTCCACCACATCTAAGGCAAACTCCGTTCCCAGCTCAGATGCATACCTGAGAAGCTTGAGATTGTCCCAGGAAAGACTGCCTGTCAAATATTTAAGATGAAACCACATATCTGTCAGCTGGACAATGGTTCCATCGGAAAGAATCAGACAATTGCAGGTCAGAGGGTTTGAATCAAGCCTGCAGGAACCGGAGAAATTTCGGTAGACTTGCCGCTTTACTTTAAGACCTCTACTCACCACCAGACATTTTAACTCAATAGAATCAACCTTTTTCCCGTCAATCTCATAAGTATTCATACTTCTATAATCTCCATTTCTCCGTTCCCAAGCTTCTCAGCCCGCTCAGAAATATCTTTTCCCTTTAAATTATTGCCGATAGCCCGCAGCACGCCGCTGTGGGCAACAAAGATCAGATCAGATGCGCTGTCTTCTTTTAAAATTCCGGTCAGCCTTTTCAGCACCCGGTACTGCAGATCAAAAAAGTTTTCGCTGCCATGACCGATTTTCCAGATCAGCAGATGTTCTCCCCGTTTTTCATATTCATGAGGAAACTCCTTTTTTATCTGGCTGATAAATTTGCCGTCCCAAGGGCCCAGGTTCATTTCCCGTAGACTCTTTTCCAACATAATCTCTGACAGACCCGCCTGCCTGGAAATCAGCTCCGCAGTTTCAGAAGCCCTCAGCAAATCACTGGAATAAATACGGTCTGTCCTGGGGCAGCAGGTAGCAAGTTTCTGTCCTGCCGCCCTGGCTTGCTCCTTTCCTTTTTCGCTGAGGGGCACATCAGTCTGACCTAAAAATATTTTTTCCTGATGCTGGCGTATCTGGCCGTGACGAATCAGGAAGAAGCGCCTTCCCTTTGCCAGGCTTACCAGATCATCTGACTGACAGCCTCTGTCCAGGTAAGCTTTTATTTCCTCGTAAGCCTTTGGTGTATCCATATCCATAACAACACCTTCATACCCGGTTTCTACCCGCTTCATCTTTGTAAAGTCGCTATCCGTAATAGCTTTTAAGCCTCCCTTTCCGTCATGCTCTAAAATAGCCCGGCGGTAGGCTGATGGGATCAGCAAAGGATGCCCCTTTTTGCCTCGATAACAGGGAACAACAAATTGCTTTGGCTCAAACTGTTCCATAAGTTTTTTTAAAACCTGCGGCGTCACAAGAGGACAATCCACAGGCATAAGAAAGAACCCATCCAGGTCTGGGGACAATTGGGCTGTCCCCGCCTGAATGGATGTAAACATTCCCTCATCAAACCTGCTGTTAAAAGCTTCTCTCGCCCTTTCCTGATGGATGACAGGCTGCAGCGCCTGCCGATTATATCCGGTGACCACTGTGATTTCTTTCAATCCAACGGCCTTCGACACGTCTATAACCCTTTGAATAACTGTTGTATCGCCTAATGTCAATAAAGGTTTAAACCTGCCCATCCTTGACGAAAATCCTGCGGCCAGAATACATGCGCCTAATTGAAGATCAG
>CAUEYG010000300.1 GCA_959021945.1 uncultured Eubacteriales bacterium
GGCATTGGAGGTGATTGATCAAAATAATATTCATCTGGTCCTTTTAGATATTATGATGCCGGAAATGGATGGAATACAAATGCTGACTCAGATGCGGAAAACCCATAATATTCCTGTAATTTTTCTTACGGCCAAGGGAGAGGACACTGATAAAATTTTAGGACTTAATTTAGGAGCTGATGATTATATTACAAAGCCCTTTAATCCTGTAGAGGTTTTGGCCAGAGTGAAATCACAGCTGCGCCGCTATATGGAATTAGGAGCAGGTATTGTACAGAGTACAGCATTGCAAACCGGAGATATTGTACTGGATGATAGTACAAAGACCGTTACACTGATGGGAGAGCCGGTAAATTTGACGCCAAAGGAGTTTGGGATTTTAAAATTTTTAATGGAGCATCCAAAACAAGTTTTTTCACCAAAGCAAATCTACAATCAAGTATGGGAGGAACATGCTTATGGCGCTGAGGGAACAGTAGCAGTACATATTCGTCATCTGCGTGAAAAACTGGAAGTCAACCCCGATGAGCCGCGCCACCTGAAAGTAGTGTGGGGGCAGGGTTATAAAATAGAGTGAGGTGTGTATAAGATGAAAAATAGAAAGACCAATTTGGCAATTAAAATAATATCCTTTCTTTTCTTGCAAATTTTTGTGTTGGCAACAATCTTTTCTGCAGCTGTAGTTATTTTCAATACGAATTATGGGCTTTTTACACAGAGCCAGCAAGAGGTAAAAAAAACAATCTGTCACATGGTAGCTACAGATGCAGCTTATCAGATTTCTATGAAAAATTTTCAGGGAAATCAAGGGGAATTGCTTTATGGAGAACAAGAGGCAGTTGGATTTGGCTATCGCATCCTTCCCCTCGATGATAATGGCAAAATAAAAACAAGTGAGCCAGTGCGTCAGCGCCTGCATCCGGAAATGAAGAATCAGCAGAATACCTATTATGAAACCTTTTACCATGATGATTATGCTGTTGAAATTTATCTGTCGGATTTAGATATGGAAGGAGCACTGCCGTCAGTTCTGGAAGAGCAGTTTGCAGCCTACAATTATATGTACCAACACAGAAATTATGCTGTGGGAATAGGTGTTGCAGGGGTGATAGGCGGAATTTTCCTGCTCATATTCCTAATGGTTGCAGCAGGTCATGGCAGCTCGGAGCACAGCACTTTTGTAAAGCGGCTGCCTGTTGACCTTATGGCTTTCCTTGGATTCTGTTGCTTTTACGCTTCTGTGGCATTCCTTTCACAATTGGATATGAACGGCATAGGAGATGTACTAACAATTGTGTGTGCAGCTCTTGGTGTCTTAGGAATGTCAGTTGCAATAACGGGCTTCCTTGTAGTCTTTGCGGCAGTGGCCAAGCAAGGACAATTTTGGAAGATGACCATCCTTTATCGGTGTGTATATGCTCCAGGACGCCGCCTTCTTTCCAAGATTATAAAACTGATTTGCAGGGCGGGGAAAATCTTTGGAAAAGGCATAGAACAGCTTCCTTTAATTTGGAAAACCGTGGTAGGACTGTTTGGCTTTTTCCTGATCAATTTCTTAACTGCAATGAATATGATGTATAGTCCGGGTGCCTCTTTTTTATGGTTTTTAGAGACTGCAGCATTAAGTGTGTGTGTGATTTATATAGCGTTAAGCTTGAAGCGACTTCAAGAGGGTGCAAAACATCTGGCAGAGGGGGACCTTTCTTATCAGATTGACAAAAACGGCCTTGTGTTTGATTTAGCGGAGCATGCGGAAAATCTGAATCGGATTGGAGAAGGCATGGCTAAGGCTGTTAACGAAAAAACAAAGAGTGAACGGTTTAAAGCGGAATTGATTACAAATGTTTCTCATGATATCAAGACGCCTTTAACATCAATTATTAATTATGTAGATTTTTTAAAAAAAGAAGAGCTGGACAATGAAAAAGCCGCTGAATATGTAGAAGTATTGGATCGCCAGGCAAATCGCCTAAAAAAACTGACTGAGGATCTGGTAGATGCATCCAAAGCTGCAACAGGAAATATCAAGATGGAGCTGGCGCCATGTCAGGTAGGGGTGCTGATGACCCAGACCATGGGGGAATATAAAGAAAAGGCGGAAGGCAGTGATCTGAAATTTGTAATGAAGCTTCCAGATGAGGAGCTGGATATTCTCGCTGACGGGAGGCGGTTGTGGAGAGTCTTTGATAACCTTCTCAACAATATTTGCAAATACTCGCAGCCAGGCACACGTGTTTATTTGGATTTAAACAGAAAAGGCAATAAGGCCGTGATCACTTATAGAAATACTTCCAAATACGAGCTGAATATTACAGAAGAAGAGCTGATGGAACGATTTGTAAGAGGAGATAGTTCTCGTCACACAGAAGGCAGTGGATTGGGATTATCCATTGCAAGAAACCTGGTAGAATTACAGGGAGGAAGCTTTCAAATTAAGATCGATGGGGATCTCTTTAAAGTAGTTATGGCCTTTCCATTGATCGGATTTTAGGGTAAAACAGAAAGCTGTCTGCATCGTGCAGATGGCTTTTTTCTGTGGTATAATGATTTTATGGATAAGACATGTGCGACAAAATATCCCATTATGTTGATTCATGGGATCGGATATTGCGATGCAGACCATGAACGGTACTGGGGGAGGATTCCTTCCTTTCTGGAAGAACACGGCGCTGTTCTTTATTTTGGCAATCAGGACGCTTTTGGAAGCATTGAGAATAACGGGGTCCAATTAAAAGCCTCTGTGATGGGAGCACTAAAAGAATCAAATGCAGAAAAGTTAAACCTAATTGCCCATTCAAAGGGCGGCATAGAGGCCAGATATCTGATCAGTAACATGGGAATGGAAGGAAAGATTGCTTCTCTGACCACCCTGGCGACTCCGCACCGAGGCATCAAAGCTATGGACAACATCAAGAGCAAGTCCTGTTTTCTTTATAAACAGTTGGTTCGGGTTTTCAATCTAATGTTGTTGACGGACGGCGGGCAAAAGAATGCATCTCTTTCCATTTACGATCAATTTACAGCAGATTTCATGGGTGTTTTCAATGAACTTGTGCCTGATGCTGAAGGCGTCTATTATCAAAGCTATGCCTTTGATATGAAAAGCATAAGGAGCGATGCTGCTATGAGTCTCTTTTATCAGATTGTTAAATATGCAGAAGGTCAAAACGATGGACTGGTATCAGTGGAATCAGCCAAATGGGGAGATTTTCGAGGCGTATATTCAGGTACGGATGGCTATGGGATTTCCCATCCCAGTGTGGCTGATTCCGGAAGGCGGGTATCGGCGAAAAGGAGTAAACTGGATATTCTGGATTTCTATTGGGATATTGTCTGCAGGTTGAAATGGATGGGATTTTAATTGTTGTGGAACTTGCCTCTTGCATGATATAATAAACATTAAGTCATTTTATCACAAGTGATTTGTAACGAGGGAAGAAAGGGGAAATTCATGGTTTTCATGACAATCTTAAAAGTTATCTTTACACTGCTGCTTTGTGTTCCTCTGATCTATATCATTGTGTATTTTCTAATAAGGCTTATTGACGATGTGGTAAAACAGAATAAAGGCAACCAGAA
>CAUEYG010000301.1 GCA_959021945.1 uncultured Eubacteriales bacterium
GATTTGTATACAGCATCTACCCGTTTGTATTCTTATAGAAAGGAAGGAGGAAGTTCAAAAAGAAATATTTATTATTATGCGGAATGTAAGAAACCAGTGGGAACAATTGCAAACCTTCAGGTCACTGTATCTTCAGAAAGGATCGATGATGAATTTATCAAAAAAAATGCCGATTCTATAACCTACATGGACCCTGATGGAAAAGAAAAGATTCTTTCTGTTTGCAAAAATGGGTTCCAGATTAATGGCGGGGCAGTGCAGGATACTGTTACCCTTTTGGACTGGAACAATGACTGTTATGAAGTTTGTCTGGCGACTTGGTTTTATTTTCCATACCCAATGAAATTATAAAAAGGAGCGTATCATATGAACAACACAATTGAAAACAACAGTATTACCATTTACACTACCAATGATATACACGGAAGATTTACAGGAGAAAAGGAGACTCTCGACTTTGCCAGAATGGCTTCTATGAGAAAAGCCAATCCAAACAGTATCTTTGTAGACTCCGGAGACGCTACGCAGGGCACGCCCTTTGCTATTATGAAAAAGGGACTGCTCCCTATTGAAGTTCTAAATTTAGTGGGCTATGATCTGATGACGATTGGAAACCATGAGTTTGATAATATCACGAAAGATACATCAGCCTGCGAGCTGGATGACATTATAAAGAGTTTTAAAGGAGACTGCCTGGCCGCAAACCTGCGCTTAAAAAAGAGTGGAGAGAATTATATTCAGAGCTTGGGAAGAGGAAACGGCTGTTACCGGATTAAGACAATAGAGGGCAAGAACTTGCTTTTCATAGGAATTGTTACTCCCGATATGTCCATGGACACCAAAAGGATGGAAGACTTTTCGATTGAGGAAATGGATGGAATTTTACAGCGCATAAAAGATGCACGCAGCCAGGCGGAGCAGCAGTGTGAAAAACTTCATGCAGTAATCGTTATCTCTCATTTAGGTCTCCGAGGGGTTACTACCAGTACAAAACTGGCCCAAAGAGCAAAAAAGGAACAGGTCAAGATCGACTTAATCCTTGATGGTCACAGTCATGATAACTGTAATGAAAAGGCCCAGGACACAGATACTATGGTGATACAGACAGGATGTTACGGAAAAGAGTTTTCCAAAGTCCTGCTTAACTTTGAAGGAGATACATTAAAAACCATTTCTGCAGACTGTTTTGATAACCAATATTTGAAAAAGAATTGGGAAAGAGATCCTCAGACATCTGCCAAGCTGGACCAGATTAATGGGGAGCTGGAAGAGACCTTTGGAAAAGTATGGTCTAGTGGGGCTAATTGCACCCTTTGGGGAGGTGCTTTGGAGGAAGATAAGCCCTATGTGCTGAAAGCAGTTAATATTGCCCGTTATGCTGAAACAAACCTGGGCGGTATTGTGGCAGAGGCAATGATCAGCACAGTGCAGGCAAAAAGGCAGGAATTTAACAATAAAATATCAGATAAAGACAGGCACATTAAAGAGCAAGAATATGTGGTGGGTGCCATTAACGGCGGAGGCCTGCGGGACAGTATCCCGTTTGACACACCAATAAGAAGCTATGAGCTGTTCAATGTGCTGCCATCTCCGCTTGAGTCAAAGAATGAAAGCGGACTTTGCGTTTTCCGGATTACTTTGGGTGAGTTAAAGGAGATTCTGGAAAATAGTATAAAAAGTATTGCCTTTCGATCGGGAATGTTAACTACATCAGACGGACGATTTTTAAATGTTGCTGGGCTCCGTTTTCGTATCAAAAACGGAGGTAGCAACCAGCCTATAATTGATTCTGATGTGGTCCTGAGCACAACGGCAGGGTATTCTGAAAATGATATGGCGGTCAATTTGGACAAAGATAAGAATAAAACGGTTTTATTTTGTACCACCAAGTATATTGGTCAAGGAGGCGATGGATATACTGTGTTGAAAGAAAAAACGCCTGTAGCCACTTCTGATACCGCTCTGTTTCAGTTGGTCGGGGAACATATCTTTCGTTCTTCAAGCGGGGGAAGGCTGTATGCACTGCGTATTAATGATAATGTATGTTACGAAGGGTTTGATTTTAAGGAGCCTGAGCCAGTGGAGCTGCTTCTTACGAACCAACAGGGAGAGACTCTTGCGGATCATACAGTTGCTGTTCTTTTTGATACAAACGGCAGAGGCCAATACCGATACCTTACCAGTGATCACAAAGGAAAACTAAAGCTGCAGCCGCCCGGCGGAAATAGTATCTTGCGGATCTGTTGCATGACAGATATTAGTTCCAAAGCCAAAGGGGAAAACCTCTTTGGAGAGCTTTATTTTCATACTTATTATATGGCTGCGAAAAGCGGAAAACTGACAATTTGCCTTGTTCCTATAGGTGATCTTTGGTTTCCGCGGCAAGAGCTGGTAGTTTTTCAGCATACAGCACTTTCCTCAAAGAAAGCCCATTACTCCAATTATCTTAATTATTTGGATTGGGATGGGAAAGAGTGCTCTTACCTTATTGCAGATGGGCAGATTTAT
This sequence comes from uncultured Eubacteriales bacterium, assembly GCA_959021945.1. GTDB lineage: Bacteria > Bacillota > Clostridia > Peptostreptococcales > Anaerovoracaceae > Hominibacterium. Next base: position 2,509 of record CAUEYG010000301.1, read on the forward strand.
GTAAAGCACGGGAGACAGGGAGAATATCTTCCTGAAGAGGTTGTTCGATATCAGACCGAACAAGGGGAGAAAAAAAGCTTTAGCATGAAGCAGGGGTACAAGACCTGGGGTGGAGGAGGCTATGAAGCAAAGCTGATTTTTGACTAGATTCTGAAGCTAAAAACCGCTTTTCCTATGAAAGACTGTGGGAAAAGCGGTTTTTCTCATGCCCTTTTACATAATCATGGCAAATAAGGGGATGGTTATAATACATAGGACCGTTGACAGCAGAACGCCCTTTGTGGCAAAATTGACATCCGCGTTATACTGGTGAGCAAAGGCAGTTGTCCCTGTAGCCGTGGGCATCGTAAAGGACATAATCAACACAATGCCAAGAAGCGAGGTATCATGGAATAAAAAGCGAACTACTGCAAAGGCCAGCAAAGGCACAATGACCAATTTGCCTAGGACAGACAGATAAACGTTGCGGTCACCTATCAGCTCTTTGAACTTAATTTCTGCCAGCTGGGAGCCGATGACCATCATAATCAGCGGAGAGGTGGCTCCTCCAATGGAGCTGACAGCTTCTCCAAGAAAAGAGGGGAGCGTTGTATCTGTGAGGAACAAAATAAAGCCAATAATTACACCAATCATACCAGGACTGATCATGGCTTTAATGTCAATTCTTTTTTTTGCTCCGGCAGAAGATTGAATTAAAAACATACCAATGGTAAACATGAATATGTCGTTTACCATTTCTACAATAGCAGCATAGAATAGGGCTTCTTTTCCATATAACGCATCAATGACAGGAAGGCCCACAAAGGCAGTTGCACCAAAGACCAGCATAAAGGTAAACAAGCCATTCAAAGCTTTATCCATTTTAAAAAGCTTTACCACAATCAGACTAAAGAGAAAGGCTCCTGCAAAAATAATAGCGGATAATAGCATCATATATAGACAGCCTTCAAAGATCTCTTTGGAATAAGGGATTTGCATAGCGTCGATTACAATGCAGGGCCAAGTCACAAACAAAACAATCGAAGACAGCCCCTTGGTCTGATTTTCATTTAAAATATTCCTGCGTT
>CAUEYG010000302.1 GCA_959021945.1 uncultured Eubacteriales bacterium
TACCGATCGTCCCTGGGCTGTAACCATCAATGGCCAGACCTATCATCCAACGTTTTATATGAATCCATCTGGTGCCTGTTTTTATTTTTTATCTTGCTTTATATGGATAACCACCGCAAGTTTGAAGGCCAGGTTTTTCTGATGTACGGAATGTTATATTCCCTGGAGCGTTTTTTTGTAGAAGCTCTGCGCACAGATTCTTTGATGGTAGGCCCTTTCAAACAGGCCCAGGTTCTCAGCCTTACCGTTATTATTGTCTTTATGATCATCTATGTGATTTTGTATAAACACTGGAAAAAGAAAAAGGAGTCGAAAAAATGAAATTAGGAATCGTAGGTTTACCCAATGTTGGTAAAAGCACATTATTCAACGCAATTACAAAGGCCGGCGCTGAAGCGGCTAATTATCCCTTTTGTACCATTGAACCAAATGTAGGTGTGGTAACCGTTCCCGACGAGCGGCTCAAGGTGCTCCACGACATGTACAATTCGAAAAAGACCATTTATACCACCATTGAGTTTTACGATATTGCCGGTTTGGTAAAGGGGGCTTCTAAAGGAGAAGGCCTTGGGAACAAATTTCTCGGCCATATCCGCGAGGTCGCAGCCATTGTTCATGTGGTTCGCTGTTTTGAAGACCCTAATGTTGTCCACGTGGATGGAAAAATTGACCCTCTCTCTGATATTGAAACCATTAATATGGAGCTGATTCTTTCTGATCTGGAGGTTCTGGACCGGAGAATCCAAAAGACTACAAAAAATCTGAAGGGAGATAAGAGCCTGCAAAAGGAGCTGGATCTGTTAAAGAAAATCTCTGACTTTCTGGGCAGCGGCAAGTCAGCCCGGGCCATGGAGCTTACAGAGGATGAAGCGGACTTTGTAAAGAGTCTCGACCTGCTCTCTTACAAACCGATTATCTATGCGGCTAATGTTTCTGAAGACGAAGCGGGAGCCTCAGAAGAAAACGAATATGTAAAGGCCGTGGGCCGGTTTGCTGAGGAAGAAGGCTCTGATATGGTTATGATCTGTGCCAAGATTGAGGCGGAAATGTCCGAACTGGAAGAAGATGAAAAAGTCATGTTCTTGGAAGAGCTGGGGATTGAGGAATCCGGTCTGGATAAGCTGGTAAAGGCCTCCTATCACTTGTTGGATCTCATTTCTTTCTTAACCGCCGGGGAGCCTGAAGTACGTGCCTGGACCATCAAGCGAGGGACAAAGGCGCCGGGCGCTGCCGGAAAAATTCATACGGACTTTGAAAAGGGATTTATTCGGGCGGAAACCATTGCTTATGACAAGTTGATTGAATGCGGAGGCAACTTGGCTGCTGCCAAGGAAAAAGGATTAGTGCGTTCAGAAGGAAAAGAATATGTTGTGCAGGATGGGGATGTAATGCATTTTTTGTTTAATGTGTAAGCAGGGCTTGGAGCATTGGAATGCCAATGCTCCTTTAAATTTCAATGAAAATAGGATAGGTAGTTATGCGAGTAAATGACCTTCTCTGTAAGACCACTCTAAATAGTCTGGGTTCTGATAGTATAATCCGGTTCTGAAATCAGAGATCTCATCGCTAATAAAAGATTTAAAAACTTTTTCAAGTTCTTCTGCTTCTTTTCCCTCTTTACTGCAATCAGATATTATAATTGTATACAGCTTGCCAATATCCATATAATTTGGTACCGAGTATTTACAATTTGAAATAGTATCAAATTCACCCTTATCAATATTGTAGTATTCAATAATTTCATCGCTAACCTGTTCAAAAGAAAGGCAATGATTTACAGCTGCATCTTGCAACTGCTTTTTTATACCCGCAGTACCTAATGCCGCTACAATTGTACCTCTTTTATTTAAAGTCTTTCTTGCAATAAATTCTATTAGTGAACACACATAGAATAAATCATTTCTGGTTTTATCTGTCATCTAAAACATCACTCCCTTCAAACGTCAAACAATCCAAGGCTTTTATTGTATGAAAACTCATCTGATGTGTTGGATACTTAAACTCCGCCATTACCCAGAACTGCTTCCTTGAAATTGTCCCTAAAAGAAAATCATTAACATAATTCCACACTGTATCATCTGCCATTGGGCCTTCTACAATATCGTAATCATGTACCTGACCGTTTCTACATAGGGCAATAAAGTCAAGCCATTGGTCATTCATTTCTTTAAAACTTAAAAGTATCCCCACTTTCAAGCATTATGGCCGCTTTACCTATTTATAAACAATGTTATATCCTTTCCTCAATTATATCATATGACATTGATAAATCTAATTGTTTCCTTTATCTTCTGCAAAGAATTCAATAATTTTTTATTGCAGAAGTTTTTCGTAAGTGAACCGCCCCATAGATTTTCGTAACAGGAGCCACGCGAGTGCTGCGCAAACCACACCGAGTCCGAGCAAAATCCAAACATTTATCAAGAGCACGCCGGTAAACTGCCCTACAATCAACAGAACAAGCGGAATGAGCAGGAAAATGGCAGCCTGTTGAGATTCCTCCACACTCTGTGCTTTGGCAGAGCCCCGGACGATTAGGGTAATAGCAATCAGGGAGATTGCAGGAGAAACCAACAACATAACCACCAGCCAGTTCACACTGGGAAGTAAAAGCCTGCCCATCAGGAAAAACCATTCTGTTTCGATGACCAGTAACATAGCTGTAAACGAGATCAGCGAGATAAGCATACTCAAAAGAAAAGAAGCCAGTACCTTTGCCTGAAAGATCTGTTTGAGTGTAAGTGGGCAGTAAAGCAATGTTTCCAGTGTTTGGCGTTCTTTTTCCCCTACAAATGCACTGGCTGCCATGATAGAGGCAGTCATTATGGGAATCACCAGGAAAAATGCCGGAAGGATATCGTTTAAAATCATGCTGGAAAGTGTAAGTTCCAGGCTTTCCAGCCGGGCCGCTTCAGGAAGCAGCGACAGCAATTTCGTAATGTCCGGATCATTGGGTACAAAATGAATGGTTATGATGAAAATAGACGGCAATACGATAGTCAGTACCAAAGGAACAACGAAAAGAGAAGAAAACAACCTGCGGTTGGCCGCAATACCGCGAAAATCCTTTTTGATAATGGCATACATAGCAGTTTTCATAGCGCTTGTTCCTCCTTTTGGCTTGTAGTCAGGGCAAAATAAATATCTTCCAGACTGGGTTCCACGAGATTTACAGAATAGATATCTCCGCCGGCTTCCACAATCTTTCGTACAAGAACCGGGATCTCCCTTTTATCCTGTATTTCCGCCTCAAATTCATTGGCTCCACATTTGAAAAGATTCAGGTTCTCAGGAACAGCCGACGCACAGATGCGAAGTGATTTCGAGGTAAACACCTTAGCACGTAATTCTTCCATTGTACCTGAGGCCAAAAGAGAACCCTGCTCAATCAGCCCGTAGCGCGTACAGATCTCCTGTGCATACCTGAGCTGATGCGTACAAAGAAAAACAGTAATCCCTTCTTTACGGGCCAGATTGTAAACCATTTGATTGACATTCTGTGCACTCTCTGGATCAAGCCCGGAAGTGGGTTCATCC
>CAUEYG010000303.1 GCA_959021945.1 uncultured Eubacteriales bacterium
CCAGCTTATCGGTCTGTTTAGCAACTTCCCAAAGCATTTTGCAATAAGTCCCACAAGGAGCGCCGCAATTACCGTACCTTCCCGGACTCCTTCTATATGACGAAACAAAAGAAAGGAAATTCCAATGGCGCAAATGGCCATAGATGCGTCAAAACAGACTTTTGTAAACCCAAAATCCGTGCGGAATCGGATAGTCACTGCCTTCACAAAAGCTTCTCCCGGCAGCATGATTACATCAGCAGCCACTTCTGCAAATACGCCAAACCCCAGGATCATGCATCCAATGAGCAGGTAAACAACCTTTGCTGCATAGGTTTCCGGCTGCATCCAATCCAGCAGTAACATGGACCAGTCGATGAAGTAGCCGAATAAAATAGAAAAAGGTAGCTGCAGCAGGCTAATTTTTTTAAATTTCCTGCCCAGCAGAATAATCTGCAGTACAATGAGAAAAAGACTGAAAAGAATGGTGAACTGGCCCATAGTAGGCTTTAGCCCTAAGCTCAACACATAGGGGATACTGGAAATGGGCGAAGTTCCCAGGGATGCTTTTGTGACAAAGCTGACTCCAAAAGAGGTAAGATATAACCCAATTAAAAAGACAACATACCGTTTTGTTAATTCTATTTTTGACATAATTCCTCCTGCATTATATTTTCATGAATGCGCAGCAGCACCTTATAAAAGTCCTGTTGCTTTTCTTCGATTCCTTCAAATGCCAACTCCATTGTGTTTTGAATGGCTGTTATGGTTTTCTCCGCCAGGTCCATACCTTTGTCTGTAAGGTACACATGCCAGGACCGCCTGTTCCCGTTTTCCGCCCGTCTTTCAATAAGACCTGCATTTTCCATGTAGAGTAGCAGGCTGGTCACTGTGGCTGGCTCAATGTTCTTTGCAGCAGCAATTTCTTTTTGCAGGCACCCTTGATTTTCTGTAAGAAATTCTAGGATTTTAGGCTGGCCCGGTGTAAGGCCTGTATCTGAAAGCTGGGAAAACAGAGATTTTTGCAGCAAAGCCTGACAAGCCAGCAGGGAAAAGTGGAGACCCACGCGTTTTTTCCCGATTTCCCGGGAAATTTGCTGTGATTTCCCGCGCAGATTTGCTTCAATGTGCTGAAACGTGTCTATAAAAGATTCCTGCTGTCTGTTTTCGATCTTTGCAAAAGCAATGGTTTCGCATTTTTCAAAGGTTTGCATCACCAGCCCTGCTTGTTTTTTTCCATGGTCAGTAAGGGTCACAATGATGGAACGGCGGTTGCTATCCATATGGCTGCGCTGCACTAACCCGGCGCTCTCCATTTTGGACAGGAGTCTGACTGTAGTCGACGGCTCGATTTCACAGGCATCTGCCAACTGCTTTTGCACAACCGGTCCGCTGTACATGAGAAACTCCAAAATCTTAGGCTGACCTGCTGTCAGCCCGGTTCCTCCAAGGTTTTTAAAGACCATTTTATGAAACAAAATGTGAGCAGTCATTACAGCATCAAAGAGCCTATTGCCAATGGGTCCATTTTTATTTTTCATTTGCGCGATTGTTCCTCTCTAATTGTTAGCTTATTAATTATTGTATTTCTAACTATTATATGGACAATTTTTGTGTTTGTCAAGATGTGCTCCCATATGTGCCAAAGATTCCACTTTTACCTTTTTATCCATACAACTTTCTCAGAAATCTACGCTAATTTCTTCGGAATCCCCTATTTTAAAGCGAAAGTATGGATTTTTTAGGTCAATTACTGCCGTTTTTCTGCAAATTGTATGGATAATAACGTAGTTTTTCACATTATGGCATATTTTATGATTCCCGCACAACAGATTTTTTTTCTAATGCGACAACCCCTATGTTATGATAACAAAAAAGAGACTCTGAAATTTCCTTCAAAGTCTCTGTGTTTGCTCAACTGTAGGAAAGCAAGTGCTGACCGCCGCCGTCCCAGCATTCCTTCTGTCAATATTAGAACTCCGCTGTTTTGGGTGTTCTTGGGAATGGCAGCACGTCTCTGATATTTCCCATCCCTGTCAGATACATGATAATCCGCTCAAGGCCCAGCCCGTAACCTGCATGTTTTACGCCGCCGTACTTGCGAAGATCCATATACCACCAATAATCTTTCTCATCTAAATCCATTTCATCCATTCTGGATTTCAGCACATCATAGCGCTCTTCTCTCTGGCTCCCGCCGATGATCTCACCTACGCCGGGCACCAAAAGATCACAGGCAGCAACAGTCTTGTTATCATCATTGAGCCTCATATAAAAAGCTTTGATATCTTTTGGATAGTCTGTTACAAATACCGGTTTTTTATAAATTTCCTCTGTCAGATAGCGTTCATGCTCTGTCTGCAGGTCAATACCCCATTCCACTGGGTATTCGAACTTCTTGCCTGATTTTTTCAGCAGGTCCACGGCCTCTGTGTAGGTGACTCTGACAAACTGGGCGCTTACCAGACTGTGAAGTCTGTCCAGCAGGCCCTTGTCAACAAACTTGTTGAAAAACTCCATTTCTTCCGGTGCGTGTTCCAAAACATAATTGATAATATATTTGATCATGGCTTCCGCCAAATCCATATTATCCTCAAGATCAGCAAAAGCGACTTCCGGTTCAATCATCCAAAATTCAGAAGCATGTCTGGCTGTATAGGAATTTTCCGCCCGAAAAGTTGGACCAAAGGTATAGACATTTCGGAAGGCCAGAGCAAAGGTTTCCGCTTCCAACTGACCGCTCACAGTCAGGCTGGTTTCCTTTCCAAAGAAGTCCTGGCTATAGTCGACCTTTCCCTGTTCTGTTCTGGGTGGGTTGTCCATATCCAGAGTTGTAATGTGGAACATTTCTCCTGCCCCTTCGCAGTCACTGCCTGTTACAATTGGGGTATGAACATAAACAAAATCATGTTCCTGAAAAAACTTGTGAATCGCATAAGATACTAAAGAGCGCACTCTGAACACAGCGGAAAAGGTGTTGCTCCTGGGCCTCAAATGGGCGATTTCTCTTAAAAATTCCATACTGTGGCGCTTTTTCTGAAGCGGATAATCCGCATCAGAGCCTGCCTCAATAACCACTTCTTTTGCCTTGATTTCAAAGGGCTGTTTGGCATCCGGCGTCAAAACAAAGGTTCCTCTGACCATCAGTGCAGCAGCAATAGGCGCCTTGGAAATTTCTTCAAAATTATCCAAAAGTTCTGCTTCATACACGATCTGTACAGACTGAAAAAAGGTCCCGTCATTTAGCTCGATAAATCCAAATTTATTGGAGCCCCGATTGGTTCTGACCCATCCATGGACTACAATTTCCTGATCTGCATATTTGTCCGTTTCCCTGAAAAGGGATTTTAATTTAATACCGCTCATCTCTACCTCCATAGGAAAAAGAATTGAAAAAAGTCGAATTTTCAGCTCTTGTATTATCTTTGCTATGCCAGTATTTCCAACGATTGGAAGGAAAATCCAGCTTGTACTCTACTATACCATAGAAAGGTTGGTTTCGCAAGCATGGATAGGAAAAGGATCGGAAC
>CAUEYG010000304.1 GCA_959021945.1 uncultured Eubacteriales bacterium
AGACGCAGTGCAAGTTACCAAAGCACCCACAAAGATTGGGAGATGAAATTCCAATTCATCAACTCTTGCTGTTACACAATTGGCCTTTGCATACCGCATGGCAACAGCTCCTGCCGCCGTATCCATAAACTTCATGATTTCGCCGCCGTGCACATTGCCTGCAACATTAGCCTGGTGGGGCAGCATGACCTGGCTCATTACAATCTGATTTTTGATTTTCATAATTCATTTACCTTTCTTTTACAATGTATCTAAATAACTCTGCAAGATCAGCACTGCAGCCTGCTTATCAATTACTTTTTTTCTTTTATTTCGTCTTACATCACCTTCAATGAGAACTTTTTCTGCCATAACAGTTGTCAGCCGCTCATCCTGATAGACTACTTTTACTTGGGCCATGCCGGAGCTTCGCAGTTTGTTTTCCAGCATTGTTTTAAACTCATATACTTTTTCAGTCTGAAGGCTGTCAGTGCCATCCAGTTTTTTAGGAAGACCCACCACAACCGTATCGCAGTCATGTTCTTTAATCAAATCAAGGATTTTTCCCGTGTCTTTTCGTATTCCTACTCGCTCAATTGTCGTGATCCCCTGGGCAGTAATGAGCAGCGGATCACTGACTGCTACTCCAATGGTTTTGTCACCCACATCAAGTGCCATTTTTTTCATAAAAGTCCTTTCTCACTGACAAAAAAAGCGGACCGCAAGAATATGGCCCGCCCTTCTCTATTTTCCTCTGTTATTTTTTCAGATAGGATTTGATCAGCTCTTCCACCAGATCATCCCTTTCAATCCGACCTATAATATTACGGGCATTATTGTGGCTCGTAATATAAGATGGATCGCCTGACAGGATATAGCCCACCATCTGGTCGATTGCATTATATCCTCTTTCTTCTAAAGCATCATAAACAATATTTAAAATTTCTTCGATGGTGCGTTGCTCGATCTTGTCGAAATTATCATACATTCGTGTTTGTCTGTCCATGTGATATGTACCTCCTTACCGTCCTATTAACCTGATTATACACTTTTATACAATGAAGCACAAGAACTTTCGTACAATTTCATAAAGACTTAACAAAGGGCTCTTATTCTGATATGAGGGACTTTGCAACAGCAAAAGCCTCATCAATTTTGGAAGGATCTTTGGCGCCGGCCTGTGCCATATCAGCCTTCCCGCCGCCGCCTCCTCCGGCAGCAGCTGCAATCTGCTTGATCATTTTTCCTGCGTGATAGCCCCTCTCCAAAAGGTCGTCTGTAAGAGAAACAAGGAACGTTACTTTTTCTCCGTTTACAGCGGCAAATACCATCATTACATTTTTGTGTTCTGCCTTTATGTCATCGGAAAGGCTTCTCAAATCATTAATAGTATAGTCCTTAAAGGTCTTGGCAAGCAAGATAATACCATTAATTTCCTGTCCATCCTCCATCATTTGGTTCATGGCGCTACCCATGGCGTTCTTTTTAAATTCTTCCAACTCCTTCTTGAGGTTTTTTGTTTCCTCTGTAAGGGCCTCCAGCTTGTTTACAAGACCGGAAGGATTGGTTTTCAAAATACCTGCAGCCTGTGAAATAGCGGTCTCTGCCTCTTGGATCTTATTTAAAAGGGCTGTTCCCGTAATAGCTTCAATCCTGCGCACTCCTGCAGCAACGCCTGATTGAGAAAGAATCTTAAATGCGCCGATTTGTCCGCTGTTTTTAACATGGGTTCCCCCACACAGCTCTTTGCTGTAATCACCGATAGAAACGACTCTGACTACATCTCCGTATTTTTCACCAAACAGCCCCACGGCCCCTTCTTTTTCTGCGTCCTTTATAGACATTTCTCTTGTCTTCACGTCAAGGAACTGGTTGATCTGATCGTTTACAATGGCTTCTACCTTTGCTGTTTCCTCCGCTGTCATAGCCTCAAAATGGTTAAAGTCAAATCTCAGGGACTGAGCTGAAACGCTGGACCCTGCCTGCTGCACGTGGTCGCCTAAAACATCTTTTAACGCTCTATGAAGCAAGTGAGTAGCAGTATGGTTACGTGCTGTGCTGTTTCGTTCTCCTGCTGTTACAACGCACTGTACCTGATCCCCCGGACGCAGTACGCCCTTTAAGGCTTTTACTTTATGTGCGAATACGTTTTGAACTTTTGTAACGTCCTGCACTTCTCCTTTAAAGGTATCATTGTAAAGGATTCCTGTGTCACCGGCCTGTCCGCCGCTTTCTGCATAAAAAGGGGTTTTGTCCAGAGCAATCCTGCAGGTTTCTCCTTCTTTGAGACAGTCCACTGCTTTTTTATCTCCAAACATGGCTTGTACTGTTCCCCTATCGCTAAGGGTTTCATAACCTGTAAAACTGGTTGCCTGACCTAAAGATAGATCGGAGGCCTCTTCCCAGCCAGCATCTTCTTTTGATTTCTGGGCAGCTCTTGCCAGTTCCTTTTGGTGGGCCATATGCTTGTTAAAGCCTTCCACATCAGCCTGGCATCCCTGCTCTTCCAAAATTTCCTGGGTCAGCTCAAGAGGAAAGCCGTAAGTATCATGAAGTTTAAATACCCGTTCCCCGCTGAGAACAGTCTCTCCTGCAGACTTCATTTCAGAAACGTATTCCTCAATAATGGTCGTACCCTGGTCAATGGTACTGCTGAACTTGTCCTCTTCAATGGCAATTATCTTTTTAATATAATCCTGCTTTTCTTCCAGCTCCGGATAGGCTTTTCCTGATATTTCAATAACCCGGTCACAAAGCTCTGACAGGAAGGCTCCCTTTATGCCCAGCAGCCTGCCGTGTCTTGCAGCACGCCTTAACAGTCTACGCAGCACATATCCCCTGCCTTCGTTGCTTGGAAGAATCCCATCGGCGATCATAAATGTGGTAGAACGCAGATGGTCTGTAATAATCCTGATGGAAATATCCTCAGGCGCTTTTCCGTTTTGGTACTTGGTGTTGGCTCTTTCCACCACGCCTTCCAATATATAGCGTACCGTATCAATATCAAAGATAGAGTCTACGCCCTGCATAATGGTAGCCAGACGCTCCAGCCCCATACCTGTATCAATATTGGGATGAGCCAGATCAGAGTAGTGCCCTTCTTCATCCTTTGAAAATTGTGTAAACACATGGTTCCAAAATTCAATATAACGGTCACATTCGCACCCGGGCTTACAGTCCTCCCTGTCACATCCAAATTCTTCGCCCCGGTCAAAATAAATCTCAGAGCAAGGTCCGCATGGGCCTGTGCCTATTTCCCAAAAATTATCATCTTTTCCCAAACGGACAATGCGTTCCTCGGGAAATCCTACTGTATTTTTCCAAATGTCATAAGCTTCATCGTCTTCTTCATACACAGAGACCCAGAGACGTTCCTGAGGCAGATCCAGTACCTTTGTCATAAACTCCCATCCCCAGGTAATGGATTCCTTCTTAAAATAATCTCCAAAGGAGAAGCTACCCAGCATTTCAAAAAAAGTACCGTGCCGTGAAGTATATCCTACGTTTTCAATATCACCTGTACG
>CAUEYG010000305.1 GCA_959021945.1 uncultured Eubacteriales bacterium
TCAGCAAGTCCATATGTTCCATACAGGTTTCGCTCATAGAAATACAGCTTTGCTGAAAACTGTTTTCAATCAAATCTGTTACCAAGGTATTGATTCGGCTGCGGTGGTCTTTTCCTAAGACTTTGATACACTCTTTGGGAAGATCTTCTGCTGTTATGACTCCGCTGCGCAGTGCATCATCAATATCGTGATTAATATAAGCTACCCGGTCGCTGATTTTTACAACTTGCCCTTCCAATGTAAAGGGTATCTTTGATCCTGTATGGTTCAAAATACCATCTCGAACTTCTTCCGTCAGATTCATCCCGCGCCTCTTGCTGCTGCTTTCCAAAACATCAACTACCCGCAAGCTCTGAATATTATGGTGAAAGCCTCCCTTATGGATGCTGTTCAGCACCTTTTCTCCGTTATGTCCAAAAGGAGTATGCCCCAAATCATGGCCCATTGCGATGGCTTCTGTCAAGTCTTCGTTGAGCCCTAAGCTGCGGGCTATGGTTCTGGCGATTTGAGAAACTTCAATGGTATGGGTCAGTCTGGTCCGAAAGTGATCCCCTTCCGGAGCCAGGAAGACCTGAGTTTTGTGCATCAGACGGCGAAAGGCTTTGGAATGGATAATTCGATCCTTATCACGCTGATAATCCGTTCTTATGGAGCATTTTTCCTCAGGGATTCTGCGCCCTCTGGTCTCGGCTACCTTTGCTGCTAAGGGCGACAGAATCTCATATTCACGCTTTTCAATACTTTCTCTTCCAATCATAGCTTTCCTATACAAAGAACTGGATAATCCATACTGACAAACCGCCTAAAATCATGGTGATAGGCAGAGTTACAACCCAAGCGATAATAATATTCTGCGCAATTCCCCACTTTACGGCAGAAATACGCTTTGCACTGCCAACTCCCATTACAGACGTAGTAATAACCTGTGTGGTGCTGATGGGTGCGCCCAGAAAGGACATCCCTTCAATGACAACAGCTGATGCCGTCTGAGCTGCAAAACCGCTGGCTGGCTGGAGCTTCGTCACTCCGCCTCCCATGGTCTTCATGATTTTCCATCCACCCAGTGACGTTCCCAGAGCCATCATACATGCACAGGCTACTTTTACCCAAAAAGGAACTCCGGAACCCGGATCCAGCAACCCTCCTGTAATGAGTGCAAGAGTGATGATTCCCATTGTTTTTTGGGCGTCATTGTTTCCATGAGAATAAGCCACTAAAGCAGCGGAAAAAATCTGAAGCTTGGAAAATACACGGTTGGCTTTTGACTGAGGCCATCCTGCAAAGAGAACAAAGAGAAGTTTCATAAAGCCAAAGCCAATGAGCAGCCCAATAAAAGGAGATGTAAGCAGAGGAATAATAACCTTACGAAAAACTCCGCCCCACAGGATATGTTCGGTTCCCATAGTGAAAATAATGGTAGCGCCGATGAGGCTTCCAATTAAAGCATGGGATGAAGAACTGGGAATCCCCTTCCACCAGGTAAATAAATTCCAAATAATCGCCCCGATTAAAGCGCCTAAAATAACGTACTGCTCCAGAGCTACATCAACAAGTCCGCTGGAAATGGTCATGGCTACCTTTTCACTGACCATGGCGCCTACCAGATTCATGGCAGCAGCAAGCGCAATGGCTTTTTTCGGCGTTAAGGCTCGTGTATATACGGATGTTGCAATGGCATTTGCAGTATCATGGAATCCATTGATAAATTCAAAAGCCAGAGCAAATACAACGACGCAGGCAAGGATTCCACTAAGCATATTTCATTACCACTCCTTCGACTATATTGGCAACGTTTTCACAGGAGTCCAGGCTCGTTTCCAGCTGCTCATACAAATGTTTCCACTTGATCAATTCGATTGGGTTTACTTCTTTGCGGAACAGATCGGTAAGGGCTTTTCGGTACAAAAGATCTCCCTCATTTTCAATCCGGTTGACTTCAATAATCTGTTCATGAACAACACTGTTCTTTTTTACTTCCGACAGGTGCTTGAAAAGAACCTCCAGCTCCCTGATGGCCTGCATTATGTAAGTAGCCATCGTATGACATTCCGGCCTCAGCTGCTTTACATCAAATACAATAAAACGATTAGCCACCTCCTCCAGGGAGTCTACAATATCATCCATTTCTTTTGTAATGTCATAAATGTCCTCCCGGTCAAAAGGGGTTACAAAGGATGCGTTGAGCGCGGTCAATATTTTGTGAGCCTGCATATCGCACTCTGTCTCCATGACTTTGATTCCAGCTACTTTATCAGCAACATCCTCGTAATTTGAAACCAGATCTAAAAAAGCTTCACCGGTTTTGACGATCTTACCTGCAAAATCCATTAATAGCTGAAAAAATTCGTCTTCTTTTTTCTTAACACCGATCATCAATCATTCCTCTTTTCTTTCGTATATTAAATTATTCGCAATTCAATAATAACATTACTGCTATAGGAAAGTAAATTAAAAAGATAATCTTTTTCTTAAAATTTTCCCCAAATTTGTATCAACTCGGCCTAGGTATTCCAATACCTTTTGCCTGACAGCCTCTTCCTCAAACATGAGGCTTTCTGTCACATTGTTGATGAAGGATTCTTTTTCTTCCTGTGTCATATTCTGATATCTGTCTTTGGCCTGCTCAAATTCTTTCACTTTAAAACACCCCTTTGCCTTGCGCCAACCCTTTGGGCATAATCCATAATTTCAAGAAACCCTGTATTAGCAAAGGCAATTCCCTCTACCATGTTTGACGGAAGAAAACATAAATTTTCTCCATGATCTTTGGGAAGCACTTCCCTCAGAATCATTTTACCAATCTTGATATAGGGCCATTTTTCCTCAGGCCATGCAAGTGTCACAGATAAAAAATCAAAATTGCAATTTTCCGCCTGTTTTTGTTCCATGATTTGAGCCTCTAACTCATAGACCGGAAAATCTCCTTCTTCCAACGCTGCAGCAAGATCGGAAATGCAGCAGTCCGGTGAAAATCCAGCCAGAAACTCCGCCTCTTGATATGAAATTCCCTTTCGTCTCTCATCCCCTTCATCTCCTTCACAAACAGGATTCCACCGGTATCGAATGTACAGCTCTTCGTCCTTTTCATTAATCCATTTGTAAGTATTGACACTGTAGCCTTCCATGAACCTGTAGGATTTTATAGTTCCAAGATCTGAATAAAGATGCATTGTCAGATTAATGGCCTCTGGATTTTCTGACAAAAAATGCCAGAAACCAGGCTCTCTTTTATATTCTTTTGTGGAAACGCATAGGTCCTCTGCCATTTGCGGAAACTTGGAGGGATCATTTGTATAAAAAACAGGCATATTATGGCAGAGCAAATCATAATCTCCTTCTTTCGTTTCAAACCTTACCGCAAAACCTCGCGTATCCCTGTAGGAGTCCCCGCTTCCCCGTTCACCTGTAGCTCTTGAAAATCGAATCGTGACTGGAGTTTCTGTCATTGGATCTGTTAAAAATCCTGCTTTTGTATAATCCGCAAGAGACATATATGGATA
>CAUEYG010000306.1 GCA_959021945.1 uncultured Eubacteriales bacterium
GAAATTCGTAACCCGGATGGAACCTGCAATCCATATTATGCATTTTCTGCAATTCTGATGGCAGGATGTGATGGGATTAAAAATAAAATTGACCCGGTAGCAGAAGGATACGGTCCATATGATTTCAATCTGTATCATTTGTCTGATGAGGAAAAGAAAAAAATCAAGAGCCTGCCAAGAACCCTGGACGAGGCGCTGGATGCATTGGAAGAGGATCATGAGTTCCTGACAGAGGGCGGTGTATTCCCGGAAAGGCTGATTGAAATCTGGCTGGCCAACAAACGGGCGGAAACCAAAAAACAAAGCATGATGCCAACACCGGCAGAATTTGATATGTACTATGATCTGTAACAGATGCCGGATTAAATGATGAAAAAATATGCACAAATTACTGATTTTGTAGTAGTTGAGGACACCTTGCGGTTATGCAGGGTGTCTTTTTTTGAGCACATAAATTGAATTGACAAAATATGTAAAATGAGATAAAATTATTTATGTAAAAAATTTCCATAAAAGGGTCGGGAGACATAGAATGAAAAAGGCAAAGCGTACTTATAAAGACGGAGTATTTCGTACATTGTTCAATGATGAAGAGAAATTATTAGAATTATATAATGCTTTAAGCGGCAACAATTATCCAAAGGATACAAAAATTAAGATTATCACACTGGATGGAACGATCTTCGGTGATTTGAAGAATGATCTGGCCTTTTTGATTGATGACAGGCTGATCGTTTTAGCTGAGCATCAGGCTACGGATAATCCAAATATGCCGCTGCGAATGTTTTGCTATTTGGCGAGAGAGTATGAGAAACTTGCTTTTTCACGAGGCATTTACAGTACAAGACAGATCTTGATTCCAGCTCCGGAGCTGTATGTGTTTTATAATGGAGAAAAGGATCTGCCGGTAGAAGAGGAATTAAAACTTTCAGATGCATATCGGGGGAAATGTGGTAAAATAATGGTAGAGGCAGTCATTCGGAGAATCAATGTGAACTATGAAAAAGGAGCAGAGATTTTAAAACAGTGTCAATGGCTCAATGAATACAGCCAGTTTATTTATCTGATTCGGAAGCAATGGCACGAGACTGGTGATTTGAAGGCCTCCATAGAAGAAAGCATTCAGTACTGTATGAGACAGGGGCTGTTAACTGAATTTCTGAAAAAGAATGGTGGTGATGTTGTGAGTTTTTTATTTGAAGAGCTGAGCAGAGAAGAGTGTGAAGCGATTCGCGAGGAAGATGGTTTTGCTCGGGGAATGGAGGCTGGCTTAAAGGAAGGTGAAAAAAGAGGGATTCAAGCTTTGATTCTGGATAATCTGGAAGAAAAGGTCTCTGAGGAACGGATTTTGGAGAAATTACAAAGACGTTTTCATCTGGATGAAACAACAGCAAGGAACTGCCTAGAGGAAACGCTTCCTTCTGAAAAAGAGAGCGTGCGCAGGTGATATTAGAATTGCAAAATAGGCTTGAAAAAAACTAGAAGGTGACGAATAATCATTTGACAGAGCGCTGGCAAATATAGACTCCTGCAATAATGAGGAGAGCTGTAAAGAGCTTGACGGGAAGCAACTCCTCATGGAGAATCAGTACAGAGAGCATAATGGAAAACACTGGAACCAGATTTACAAAGATAGAAGCTCGGGCTGCACCAATTTTTTTTATGGCTATTTGTTGGAATAAATAACCGGCTACAGATGAAAAAACGGCCATAAAGATAACTGCCCATACAGCAGAATCGGGAGGCACAGAAAGAGACCATGGCTTTTCCCATATTACAAAAGGAATCAAAAACAGAGTGCAGCATAAAAAGCTATAAAAGGTAAGCGCAAGGGCTGGAATTTGCACTCCTTTTGCTTTGCTGAAAACAGCATAGGCAGCCCAACAGACAACGGCGCACAGCATAATCAGATCCCCCTTATTAAAACGAAGCTCTGTTAAAATAGTCAGATCTCCTCCGCAGATGGTCAATAGCACACCTAGGAAAGAGAGGACAATTCCGGCAATCTGCATCCGGGGCGCTTTGCTATGAAGAAACAATACCGTGATCAGTGTGGTGACAATGGGATTCATAGCTCCAATCATAGAAGAATTAATTGCAGTTGTATATTTCAATGCAGTAAAAAAGAGCACATGGTAACCAAACATACCAATAATCCCGGTAAAGAGAAAAAACGGTATGTGGGAAGGAGCTAAATGAAAAGCTTCCTCAGAGAATTTTCTGTTATAGATTTTCATAATAGGAAAAAGTACTGCTGAGGCGATGAAAAATCTTAAAAAAGTCAAAGTAAAGGTAGGGATATACGGAATGGCAAATTTTCCTGCAATAAAGGCACCTGACCATACGAAAGCCGCAGTAGTCATTAACAGATACATTTTTCTGTTTTCATTCATTTTCATCTTCCTCCCGGCTATCAGAGATACACCACCAGCTTACAGCAATAATAATAACAGCAGCACCAATAAGAGCATAAAAGCCAGGCTTTTCTCCCGCAAAGAAGAACACCCATACTGGGTTAAATAAAGGCTCCAGCATACCGATCAAGGAGCAGGCCAGCGGCGGGCATTCCTTTGACGCCAGAGCATAGAGCACATAAGGGATTCCAAGTTGAAAAATGCCCAAAATCAGAATCCATACAAATTCCAGAGGCTCTGCAGAACTAGTCTGAAAAATACCTGCAGGGATACCGATGGCAGCTGTTAGGCTGTGAGCAATGAGAATTCCGGTCATACGGATGGAATCATCCGCACCGCCGCATCCTACCATGACAAACATTAGGGCGAGGAAGACGCCGGCTAAGATGGCAAAAATATTTCCAAGAATATTGCCGGGTGACAACTGATCAAAGAAAAAAAGAACAATGCCTGCCAGCGTAACGATTACTACTGCCAGGTCTCTTTTGTGAACCTTCTTTTTTAAGAAAAGTGCTGACATGAGAAGAACAAAAACAGGAGCAGTATACTGAAGAACTACAGCATTGGCAGCCGTGGTCAGTTTGTTGGCCATTACAAAGCAGATACAGGATATGGAAAGACCAACTCCAGCAAAGAGCGAAAAGCGATTTATTTTCACAGAGATTTTGCGGTATAACATAAAGAGTCCCAAAACAGCGCCGGAAATCAGACTGCGGGCGCCTGCGATGAGCAGAGGACTCCAGCTGATCAGTTTAATAAAAATCCCTCCCATGCTCCAAAGTAGAGCGCATAGGATCATAAGAATTGTTGCATTTTTTCTATTAAGATTGTTCAAATCCATCGTATATCTATCCCTCTCTTTTCTAACATCTATCATTATATTGATTTTTGCGGTAATGTCTATCATAATATTACGTTAATTAATTGACAATATAAAAAATCCTAAAACTTTATTAAAACTTCTTTAAAATTGGAGTTTTCTGAAAACGTTTCAAAATATAGAGCAAATTAATTCTAAATAAATCTAAAGATAGGACAAATTAATACAAAAAAGAGCAAATAAATAACACATATACT
>CAUEYG010000307.1 GCA_959021945.1 uncultured Eubacteriales bacterium
CAGAAAGCCTTCGAAACACTTACAGAGGGAAAGACTGTCCTAATGATCGCTCATAGATTGTCTACCATAAAAAATGCGGATCAAATTTTAGTGATGGAAGAGGGCAAAATTGCCGAATCAGGTACTCATGAGGAATTGCTGATGCAAAGGGGTGTGTATGAAAAGATGTGGAAGGATTATCAAACATCAATAGAATGGAAAGTAGAGAAGGAGGCTGTCAATGCGTAATTATTTGCAAAAAACCTTTGCCTTGACACAGCAGGGCGCAGGGGATCTGGTAAAAGCCATCGGGGCTTGCTGTCTGACCAACATTGGAATGATGTTTCCTGTAGGGATCGTATATTTATTTTTGACCCAGCTGTTCCTGCCTTATTTTGGAGGTTCGGCCAGCATGAATTTACCTCTTTACATAGGAGGGGGCATAGCTGTTTTGGCACTCCTTTATATCTTTGAATATATTCAGTACAATGCTACTTATTTGGCTTCTTACACAGAGAGCGCTAATATGAGAATTACGCTGGCGGAAAGATTGCGAAAGCTGCCTATGGCTTTTTTCGGAAAGCGGGATCTTTCGGATTTGACGACAACGATTATGTCGGATACAGCCTTTATGGAACAATCCTTTTCTCATTTTATTCCTGAACTCTTTGGCTCTATCCTTTCCACCATTTTAGTAGCAATTGGGATGTTGTCTATTAACTGGCAATTGGGCCTGGCAGTATTTTGGGTGGTGCCGATCTCCTTCCTGTTAGCCTTGGGGACAAGGCCTTTGGTCAATCGGCTGGAACGCAGACAGAAAGATAAAAAGCTGGCTGTTTCTGATGGGATTCAGGAATGCATTGAAAACATACAAGATATCAAGTCCAATAATCAGAGGGACTCCTACCTTGGAAGTCTGGACGAAAAAATCCTGGGAGTGGAAAAGGCAACTATCGGAGTAGAATGGATCAATGGAATGTTTGTTACTTCTGCGCAGATGGTACTAAAGATCGGCGTGGCTACTACCGTTTTAGTAGGGGTCAAAATGATGGCCGCAGGAACTGCCGACTTTTTTACTTTGCTTTTGTTCCTCATTGCTGCCACCAGGGTTTATGAGCCTTTGAGCGGCGTTCTTACCAACTTATCCGCAGTGCTGAGTACACTGCTTGTCGTGGAACGTATGAAAAAGATTAATGAAGAAAAGGCCCAGGGGGGAGAGCAGGATATGGCTCATCAGGGCTACGATATTTGCTTTGACCATGTAGGTTTTTCTTATCATACAGGAGAACAAGTATTAAAAGATGTTTCCTTTACTGCCAAGCAGGGAGAGGTGACAGCTTTGGTGGGACCGTCAGGCGGAGGAAAATCAACAGCCGCCAAGCTGGCCGCTCGCTTTTGGGATGTTCAGGAGGGAACGATTACTCTGGGTGGTCTGGATGCAAAAAAAGTAGATCCGGAAACCTATTTGAAAAATTTTTCTATTGTCTTTCAAGATGTGGTGCTCTTTAATAATACGATTATGGAAAATATTCGTATTGGTAAGAGAGGAGCTTCTGATGAGGAGGTGCTGGCAGCGGCAAAAGCGGCTCAGTGTGATGAATTTGTTTCAAGACTGCCGGAGGGCTATCAGACTATGATTGGGGAAAATGGTTCTTCTTTGTCCGGCGGTGAAAGGCAGAGACTTTCCATTGCCAGGGCTCTTTTAAAAGATGCTCCGGTTATTCTTCTCGATGAAGCGACTGCTTCCTTAGATGTAGAAAATGAGTCCTTTGTACAGGCGGCAATCAGCAGGCTGATTAAACATAAGACTGTGCTGATTATTGCGCATCGTATGCGGACTGTTGCAGGGGCTGATAAGGTAGTCGTTCTTGCCGGAGGATCTGTAGCAGAACAGGGAGCGCCGGAAACATTGATGAAAGAGAAAGGCATTTATAGGCATATGGTACAGCTTCAAACAGAGAGTCAAAACTGGACTTTGAAAAAAGATTGATAATGAAAGAGCCCTGGGTCAGGGCTCTTTAAGGTACATCCAATTGGGCGGGCTATAGGATTACGTTCTTTTTGATGGCGTCAAAGCTTTCTTTGCTGATAACATGCTCAATCCGGCACGCATCTTCAGAAGCTATTTTTTCATTGACCCCTAACTTTTTTAACCAGGCGGATATCAATTGGTGGCGTTCATAAATCATTTCTGCAATTTCTCTTCCTGATTCGGTGAGATGGATGTATCCGTCCGGCGTCATAGTGATGTGTTCCTTTTCCCGGAGATTTTTCATAGCAATGCTGACACTGGACTTTGCATATCCCGTTTCATCGGCAACATCAATAGAGCGGACTTCGGGCAATGTTTTTGACAGAACTAAAATCGCTTCCAGATAGTTTTCTGCAGATTCGTTATTATGCTTCATATCATCTTTCCTCCAATTTCCTCCAAGCAGTTAGTTAGTGTGAACTATCTCCAGTATATCACAAGGCTGTAAAGGGGCAAACCATATGGTTAAAATCATAAATGAGAAAAATAATCAATAACATTATTGACGGGAAACAGTGGGTTAGATTATACTAACTAAGTAGGGGGCCATAGGGCGGAATCCTGATAAGAGAAAGAAGAACAGGGGCAAAAGAATGGGGCAAAGTCTTGAAGCAAAGAAAGAGCTAATTTTGAAAAAGCTGAAAAAACACGGATGCCGGATTACAAAGCAGCGGTTGGAACTGCTGGATATTATATTGGAAAATGAATGTTCCAGCTGTAAAGAGATTTATTATAAGGCATTAGAGACAAATCCCGGACTGGGGGCCGCTACCGTTTATCGGATGGTGAATATTTTAGAGGAGATTGGAGCTATTGACAGAAAGAATATGTATAAGGTGGCGGATTCACAAAAGGAAGGGGAAAGGAACGGCTGTATCGTTGTGTTCAAGGATCGTACTACTCGGTATCTGTCAGAAAATAAATTCAACCAGGTTGTGCAGGCTGGTCTGCAGGCGTCAGGAGAGTTGGAGGGACAAGGGGTTGCTTGTATTGTAATGAAGGGAACTACAAGGCCCAAATAAGACAATCCTGATAAATTTTATCAATAAAACAAAAAACAATTTAGAAGTTGAATTTTGTCGTTTATAATAGAAATAATGTTTCGATCAAAGATTTAAAATTCAAGATAACGGAGGTAGACATTATGTGGGATTGTTTTAACAAAGATAATTTGAAAAAAGGTGGATTATTTGCAGCGGGAGTAGCCTTTGGAACTGCAGGAATTAAGATTCTTTCCAGCAGCGATGCCAAAAAGGTTTATACGAATTGCACAGCAGCTGCGCTGCGGGCAAAGGATTCTGTAATGAAAACAGCTACAACTGTACAGGAAAATGCAGAAGATATTCTGGAAGAAGCAAAACAGGTCAATGAAAAAAGAGATGCGGAAAAGGCTGTGACCATTGAAGAGGAATAAGAATAGATAGCAGAAAAATACTGCGGGGCTGGCCATGGAAAGCAGCCCCGTTTTCG
>CAUEYG010000308.1 GCA_959021945.1 uncultured Eubacteriales bacterium
CCTGGAACCGCTTCACTAACTGTGCTGTTTCATGTTCTGCTCGTTATGTTTACTGGGATCGCAGGTTCTCATGGTATCATGATCCTCCTTACATATGCAGCGCCGGGAATCGTTATGGATTTGGCATTGCTGCTGATACGGCATCGGGCCTGCTGCAGAGGGTGCTGTGCAATAGGAGGAGCAGCAGCAAACCTGACGGGGACCCTCTGTGTGAATCTTGTTTTTTTTCAGGCTCCGGATCTTTATTTGGCTGTCATGATAGGTACGGCAGTACTTTCAGGCGCAATAGGAGGACTTTTAGCTTGGGAACTGCTAAAAATAATGAAACGATACCATATGCTGGGCAAGGGTGCGCGCACCCCTGGGAAGAACGGAGGAGCAAAGGATGACCTCAGGTAAAAAATACAGGATTACTAATAGGCAGATTGTACTGGGAATTGTAATTGTGCTGCTGCTTACAGCGGCGGCAGCTTTGTGGTACAGAGCTTCTGATGGCCCTACGGAAGTCAAGGATAGGGATGGCTACAGCATTACCATTACCAGAGACGGAGAAACAATAAAGACTTATACGCTGTCTCAGCTAAAGGAAATGCCTGCAGTTACGGTGCATGCCAGTCTTGAGTCTTCCCAGCAGGGCCATGAGGAGGGCGATTTTAAAGGCGTGCTCTTAAGCAGCTTGTTGGAGCAAACCGACGAATCTCTCTTGGAGCAGTGTCAGACTTTTGTTTGTACAGCAGGAGATGGGTTTGCATCAGCCTTGACAAAGGGAGAAGTAAAAAAAGCCAAAGACCTTATTGTGGCCTATGAAAAGGATGGCAAGGCGCTACTGCCTCTTAATAAAGGGGGCGGTGGTCCTATGCGCCTTGTGATTGCATCCGATACTTATGGCAACAGGAGCACAAAGTTCCTAGTGGAAATTGAATGTAGGTGATAAAGTTCTATGATAAAAGTAACAGACCTTACCTTTTCCTATGAGGATTGTCCTGAAAAACAGATTCTGAAAGGGATTACCTTTTCTCTGACCCCCGGGACCATAACTGCAGTAATTGGACTTTCCGGATGCGGAAAGAGTACGTTATGCCAGATTTTATGCGGCATTATCCCTAAATTAGTCAGCGGACATTTGACAGGAGAGGTCCAGGTCAATGGCCTTGATGTGGCAGCCCATCCCCTTCCAGTGCTTTCTCAGAAAATAGGTTATATGATGCAGGACCCGGATCGGCAGATGATTGCATCTACAGTGGAAGATGAACTGGCCTTTGGTCCGGAAAATCTGGCCTTGCCGCCGGAAGAGATTCGCGCTAGAGTTTCTCAGACAATGGAGCTGCTGGGAATCAGCCATTTGGCCTTAAAAAATCCGTCTGCTTTGTCAGGCGGCCAAAAACAATTGGCAGCAGCAGGGGCAATCCTTACCATGGAGCCGGATGTTTTCATTATGGATGAGCCTCTGAGCCATATTGATGAGAAGGGGAAGCTGCAGATGATAAATTTGATAAAGGATTTGAGACAGCAAGGAAAAACCGTTTTAGTGGTGGAACATGACTATCCCCTTTTGGATTTTGCAGATCAATGGATGGTTTTGGATAGGGGAAAGATCAAGGCCTTCGGCTCGCCGGAAGAGCTTTTGAAGAAAGGATTTATATTGTGAGTCTGGAAGTAAAAGAAATTACGTTTCAATATGAAAGGACGGAGCCTATTGTATTAAAGGATTTTTCCGCAAGTTTTGAGCGCGAGATGATTACTGCTGTTCTCGGTCCCAATGGAGTGGGAAAGACAACCTTGAGCAAGCTGATTATGGGAATTCTGCACCCTCAGCAAGGCAGCATCTGTTTGGATGGGGAGAACCTGAAAGACTGGTCGTTGGCCCAAAGAGGCAAGAAAATTGGTTATGTTATGCAAAATCCTGCACGGCAGCTTTTTTCTGCTACAGTCAAGGAGGAAGTGGAATTTGGCCTAAAAAATTTGGGACTTAATGAAGACCAGGCATATGAAAAAGGGAGGTGCTTTCTGGCCCTCTTTGACTTGGAACAATATGAAGGAAGGTTTCCTTTTTCTCTAAGCCATGGAGAAAAGCAAAGACTGGTGCTGGCTTCTGTTTTAGCTATGGAACCGGAGTATCTTTTGCTGGATGAGCCTACCAGCGGCTTGGACCAAAAACGAAAGCAGCAGTTGGGACTTTACTTGGAGCAGGTTTGCACCGGACAAAACTGTGGCGTTATTGTGATTACACATGATTTGAATTTTGCCCGTCAGTTTGCAGGGCGACATTTGACAATTGGGGGATAGATTCTTGTTTCATTTAGAAAAGCTGGACCCAAGAACATAAATAGTTATAGTAGGAACCATTTCTACAGCAGCCATGACAGAGAGAAATCTGTGGGTTTTAACAGGGCTTATTTTCTTTCTGATTCTTTTTCTTTTTCTGGGCGGCGTTGGGTTTCGAAAACAAATGCACCAAGGGAAAACAGCAATAGGGATGGTTGCTTTTTTATTTTTGCTTCAATCTCTCTTTGGACAGATGATGCTGGGGGCAATGCTTTGCCTCCGGCTGCTCATTTTTGTCCTTTCTGCATTGATCCTGCTGACAGGCCAGGCGAGAGATTACCTTTTGGGGCTGATACAATGGAAGGTTCCTTATGAGATTGCTTATATGGTTATGATTGGTCTGCACTTTTTCCCAATTTTAAGAGAAGAGGCCCTTGATGTATATTACAGCATCCAGCTGCGGGGCATGGAATTAAAAAAGACTTCCTGGAAAAACAAATTAAAGGCATACTTGAAAATGAGCCTTCCTGTTTTAGCAGGCGCCATGGAACGGGCAAAGGATACCTCTATTTCCATGGAGGCAAGGGCATTTCGCGCTTATCCCAACAGAACTTATCTGCGCCGTTTAAAATTGACCCCAATAGATGTTGTATTGATGGTTTTATTCCCACTGTTACTAGTGCTGTTTCTCCTTTTTCGTGTTGTCTGATCCTTGGGCAAATGCTTGACGAAACGATGAAAGTATACTAGACTAAGGACTAGCAAAGCTTTGAGGAGAGGGAGTACTATGAAAAAACTCACAATAGGAGATCTGACATTAGGGGAAGGTTTACCTAAAATCTGCGTTCCTCTGACAGGAACCAGCCAGGAAGAACTGCTAGAAGAAGCTGAATTGCTGGAACAATTGCCGTGCCAGATCGCAGAGTGGCGCGCAGATTATATGTTGGAACCCCTGGAAGATAAGACAGTACAGGAAAAAGCAGAACATCTGAAGCAGGTGTTGGGATATTTGAAGATTGCGCTGGAGATACCTGTTATCTTTACCATCCGAACAGCTGGGGAAGGTGGCAGAGCGAAAATTTCTAAAAAAGAATATTATTTTATAAATAAACAGATTGCAGAGAGCAAAGCTGCCGATGTGATAGATATCCAAACCTTTGATGGACCGGAGACAGTAGATGAAGCCTCTATCCGCAGGTTTATTGATCTTGCCCA
>CAUEYG010000309.1 GCA_959021945.1 uncultured Eubacteriales bacterium
TAATACTTTTTTTACATCAGCCGTATTATTTCCCAAAAATGCACTTTTGGCAGAAACAATCATTTCAGATGTAAAGCCTGCTAATCTTACTAATTCTTTAATAGCAAGATGAATTGCAACAAAAGGCTGTTCCAGCATATTATAATCCAGATAAATCGGTTCTGAAGGCAGACGGTCTGTATCTTTGCCCGGTACAACTTTGGTAACGATCTTTACCAATACAAAAATAAACGGAAGCCATAGCAGCGTATTGAAAATATTAAAGCACATATGTGCATTTGCAATTTGTCTTGCAATAACAGCAATTTCCGGCCCTGACGGAGAAATAAATGCAATAAACTTAGCATACAATGGAATAAACCAAATAAAAATAAAGGTTCCTGTCACATTGAAGATAATATGTGCAGCAGCAGCGCGCTTTGCATTAAGAGTCCCGCCTATTGATGCCAATAGCGCGGTAATGGTAGTACCAATATTATCACCAAATAAAATGGGCAGCGCTCCCTGAAGACCAATAATGCTGGTTACACCATCCGGCCCTGCTGTCATAGCCAGATTCTGCAGCACCGCAATTGTGGCAGAACTGCTTTGCACCACAACAGTCATAACCGTACCTAAAAGCACTCCCAGAATCGGAATATCTTGTACCTGCATCATCAGATCGACAAAAAACGGTGAACTGGCTAATGGCTTCATCGTATCACCCATAATATTGATTCCAACAAAAAGCATCCCAAAAGCAAAAACAGTTTGTCCAATGTTGACAACTAATTCTTTTTTCACAAAAAAGTATAAAACAAAACCAACTGCTACAAACAGCCATGCATAATCTCCAATTTGAAAGGCAATCAGTTGAGCTGTAATAGTGGTTCCAATATTGGCTCCCAAAATAATACTGATGGCCTGCGGCAGCTTCATAAGTCCTGCACTAACAAAGCCAAGCACCATAACCGTAGTTGCGCTGCTGCTCTGCAGTACCGCTGTACAAAGGGCACCGGCTAAAACTCCTAGCACCGGGTTTTTAGTAAGAAGGGCAAGAATTTTCTGCATTTTTTCACCTGCTGCCTTCTGCAGTCCATCGCTCATAAGGTTCATTCCATAAATAAACAGAGCCAGACCTCCCAGCAGTGTAATAATCATCTGAACTATTTCCGCACTCATCCTGTTTCTCCTTTTTGACATAATTTGATTTATTTTTATTATATCTGTTAAAATTACGTTAAAAAGCAGGAGTTTGTTAAGTAAATGTTAATTTTATGTTAACTGCCGTTTATATAAACAAGGCCATTTTTCATATAATGACATTTCGTAAAATCGAATCTGTCAGCAGCTTTATTCCTTGGTTATACAGCCCCTCAGCACTGATGCTTTTTCTCCCATTGCCCTGCATTAAAAAGCTTTCTGGGTCTTCAGGAAGCCGACATGCAACCCGCAGCACTCCTTCCTCCTCTGCAGTAGTTGCCTCCTCCTTTTCAGGGAGCTCTTCCTTTTCCACATATCCATTGATCACTTTTGCCATGCGGTCTACCAGCTCTTCCCCCTTTAAAAAGATCAGATATTCGAGAAAACGACCTTCCTTATAGTTCATTTTTTCCTCTTTTGCTATCAAACAGATATTATTGGCCATTTCGTAGCAGCAGAGGGCATTTTTATCCAAACTGCATCCTAGATCTAAAATCAGAATATCATATCTTCCTGTGTCCATAACTGCACCTATAAAAAGCTGTATTTCTTCTGCATTAAGGCTCTTTAGCGCATTTCTCCCGGGCGATGGTAAAAATGCATCTACCCCATAATGATCGCATACTAGAAAGCTTTCAATAAAGGGCAAACGATCCTCCTCTTTTTCATTGAAGAGATGATACAAATATTCACTGATGCTCTTTCCATCAGGGAAGGGTTCCATATATTCTAAAGTAGATTCCATCTCTTCCAGGCTCAGATACATGACTCTTTTGCCGTGAAACCGCTGTAATTCCTGGGCAAGTGCTATTGAGGCAGTTGTGCATCCTGCTCCTCCCTCAACGCCGCAAAATGCAATGATCCGCATTTCCTGGTTTTTAATGGGGATGGCTTTTCTCCCGGTCACAGAACTATAGATAAACAGCAGCTCTCCTACCAGCTGCCTTACATTACTATATTTATAAAGCCTAAAATCTTGCTCCTCATAATTCTTTTCTGTCAATGATGGCTTTTCCACTAAGTAAATATAACGACGGTTATGGTCGCCTTTTTCATAATCTTTTAAAATTAAATCAAAGCTTTCTAACTGACTATGTACCGGTTCACTTTGATACAAAGTGACCGTAAAATTTTTGTAAACATCAACTAAAGCAAATCCTAAAGCTCTGCCATATTCTTTATCCTTTGTAATAACTGCCAATTTTATATTTTCCATATTATCATTGCCCCTTTTGTAAATTTTTTCCTATTTTCATCATAAGGCAATTGTAAATATATGTCAATCATTTTTTTCAATTTCTGCTCTTAGCTTTTTTAATGCATGGCTCAATCCACCCACTTCGTCCATAATGCCAATTTCAACTGCTTCATGCCCAAATAAAATCGTTCCTACATCGTTTGGCATATTGTCCGTTCTGTTCATTAAATTTATGATGGTATTTCTGTCCGCCTTTGAATGTTTTTCGATAAAATTGATTACCCGTTCCTGAGTTCTTCTTAAATATTCGAAAGTAGTCTCAGCTGTAATAACCAATCCATTTGTACGGATAGGATGCAGTGTCATTGTTGCAGTTTCGGCGATGAAAGAATAATCGGTCGATGTGGCCAGGGGAATACCAATACTGTGGCCGCCGCCTAATACTAAGGACACTGTAGGCTTTGACAGGGTGGAAATCATCTCTGACAGAGCAAGACCTGCCTCCACATCTCCGCCTACTGTATTTAGAATAATCAAAAGTCCCTTTAATTTTGGGTTTTCCTCTACGGCTACCAGTTGGGGTATTAAGTGCTCATACTTTGTAGTCTTATTCTCTGCAGGCAGTACCATATGCCCTTCTACACTCCCTATGATGTTAATATATTGAATGTCACTTTCGAAATCAGTGCCTGTCGTTAAAAGTCCCAATTCTGTAATAATATCCTTGCTCTTATCTTCTTCAGAAGGAAGGTTTTTTTCTTCCTTTTTTTCGTTGTTATTACTCATATTCCACTCCTTTTTTTAATACTATTTGGTAATAGTATTTACTCATTAGGAGGTCATTATGCGATTGAGCGAAATCGGAAGTAAAGAAATTGTAGATTTATCCAAGGGAAGCAGCCACGGTCAGCTTTGGGATACAGAAATGCTTTTTGAACGAAAAGACGGAACCATAAAGGCTGTTCTCATTCCAGGCTACCGCAGTAAAGGTCCCTTTAAGCACGGTTCAGAAGAATGGATTCAGTTGCCCTGGAATAATGTTGTTAAGATTGGGGAAGATATGATTATTTTTAAATC
>CAUEYG010000310.1 GCA_959021945.1 uncultured Eubacteriales bacterium
TATCGAAGCAATCATCATTTTTCCTCTGCAAAGATAGTATGCCGACGGGAACGACATGGTTGTCTTGACCAATGGCGTAGCCGCTTCAATCTTCCTTTATCGAGCCTTCGATTTTACCTGTGGCTAAAAATAAAGCGTATTGACGCGCTATCCTTGGTGCATCCCTTAAACGACATCTACTTTTTAGGCAGTGTAAAAATTGATTTAATAACTTCTAAAAGCAATTCAACATGAAAAAGATTGAAAACAATTTCACAGTAACCGGATTCTTAGGTAAAGACGCTGAAATCCGAGAGTTCACCAACAGCAGTGTCGCACGTTTCCCATTGGCCGTAAGCCGTCAGGAAAGGAATGCCGAGGAAACCAACCGCATTTCAGCCTTTATGAATATTGAGGCTTGGCGTAAAAACGAGAATACTGGGTCATTCGACCAACTGACCAAAGGTACGATGCTCACCATTGAAGGCTACTTTAAGCCTGAAGAGTGGACCGACAAGGTCGGTGTGAAGCACAATCGTGTTGTTATGGTGGCTGTCAAGTTTTATCCTCCTATCGAAAAGGAGGATGTTCCTGAAAAGCCGGTAAAGCCCGTGAAAAAAGGCAAAAAATAATTCTTGCCTTATCATGAACAAAGCGATCTTTTGGTCGCTTTTGTTTTGCTCATGACCGGATTAATACGCATCATACTTTTATAAGTGACTGTTGCGATGCCAAGCTCCAAATGAAATCTTCACCCGGTAATACTGTTATACTTAGCTCCACTTGATGAACAGGCAGATTACGATTTTCAATAGAAAAAAGAAGACTCTCTCAATTCCATACCTCTGAGCAGCTTTCCAGTCCCTCTTATAACCATATTTCTTCCCAAAAGTGAGGTTACGTCCGCCGTCCATTAATTTTACAGTGCGAAGTTAAGTCGGACGTGAACCTGCAAGGCGCGTTTCATTTGCAGTCAATGCCGTTCAAATGAAATCCTTCGGATTCCGCTTCCTCCTTGCATTGTTCCCTTCTTCCGCCTTGTGGTTTGCACGTAAAATCAAATCCCACCGGACGAGGTAAAAGCCTCTGAAGGGAAGGGAAAATAAAAAATTAGAATGTATGAAACAAATAATTTGGTCAAGTGATGCTCTATTGGATGAAACAGCAAGAGAGTATTATCAAAATTTCAAGCGAGAAGAACTGGACGATGATGCCTACAAGGTCAGCGATGAAGAGTGGTCGGACGAAGTGTATAATGAATTGGGGGATGAGCGGCAGAACCTAAACAAGGATGTCAATGGAGTCATTATTGCATTTGGAGATTTAGGATTGTGGAACGGACGCAAACAAGGCTATCAAATTTTGGGTGACAACATTGCCGGGATATTACAATCTACACAGTATGATGCAGAGTGGTACGGTGACGGCTACGATATACGAGGCCGTATGTCGCACCATGATGGCACGAATTATGTTTTGTACCGTGTCGCTGAAAATCGTGACGACGCAGAACGGATTGCCGCAAAAATCTACAACTATGAAATTGACGAGAATGGTTTTCGCCAAGTTACACGTTCCCTCCACCCCTATGTGGCCGCAGTGTATGGCTGGAAAACTCTACAGGACAACCTCGTTCAGGTAAAATAGCCTGTAACCTGTACTTAAACAAATGCCGTAACGCTTTCTCAAGAGGCTGTTACGGCACTTGTGTTTTATGCCGTATATATTCTGCATAAAATGTGGTGGGAAACTATTCCTTTTTACACATTTATGAATGTTCCCGCCCAACTGTTGTAGGTGGCCGCTTGCGCCAGTTTCCTTTTTTAGACTCCGGCCCTCCTTTATAGCCCCATCCAGCTACCCCCTATATTTCTATCCCGCAAGCCTGGTTATTTCCCTGCAAAATTCGATTGCCGGCTGTCCGTCCTGTCAAGGACCGCTGACACTTGCTGCTGTAAAATCTTCCTCTCCGAAATATCGAAGAGTGTATTTTCCGCATCCTCCTTGCCCGTTCTGGCCGCCAATCCCGTGGGCAGAAAAATAATCAACCTTTCGGTACAGGAAGTATCGAAGGGAAATAAATAAAATATTAATCTTAAAATTTGAGGCATTATGACATTCAGAGAATTTATGTTAGAGAACGGTTATGAATTGCAAACAACCTTTTGGAATGATTTTTCCATTGCTGACCGATTTGGTCTTTCGGCGATACAGGACACTTTCAACCGTGCTTTTAAGGAGTGGAAAGAGAACTACAAGTATCTCACGGAACTGGTTTTAGTGCTTAACCATAAGATATGGCAGTATTATGAAACAAGGCCGGAAATTGCGACATTGTATAATACCCTTTGGGCACAAGCCAGTCAATATGCAATGGAGTATCTGAAAGATGACGAGCTAAGCTATTATTATGATGTAACGGATTAAATGTCCCAGCTCCTCCCACAGGAACAAAAGAAAGCCGGCTTTTGTCGGCTGCTCTTTGTGGTCATTCCCTTTTTTATCACTCCGTTTTACCCTTGTATAAAACGAAATTATTTCGTTTCAGGCTGCTACCAGTCAGGACTTGTTTTTTCCTGTGCAAAGGTATTGCCACGGAAAAACATTCAAGTACCGCTACGCTATTTGAACACAATTTTTCAGTAGCTTTCCCGATTTTCAATCGCTCAAATGTCGTATACGCTCCATACCGCAACTGTAAAAATTCTGTCCAAATTCCTTGCCTGCTTTTCCTTAAAGGCAATCTTGAATGCACGTAAAAATCAAATCCCGACTGGAGAAGCCTAAAGGCTTCCGAAAAAAGGGAAAAAAAGAACATGATGTTTAATAGCTAAATTTTAAAAGTATGGAAATTCAATTTGTGATTGTTCGTTCAGAAAATGCAGAGTATTTGTGTCACAATGTAAATGGAACGTATGTGGATGTCAGCGACCCATCAACAGAATTTGTTTCTGGAGAGGATGATTTTCGCTTGGTAGAGCCGGACAGCTCCCTAACGCGGAAAGAATACGAGTTTCGTGGAGAACGCTTTTATCTCATGCCTCAATTTTATGGCAATGGCTGGTTAGCACTTACTTTGCAAAGTGTGGAAGATGAAACAGAGTATATCGTGCTATCCGTCAATTTGGAGAGCATGGATGCACTCGATTTGCCAGACCGTACATTTATTGATGTGAATCATTATCCGGATGCAATGGAGTTTCTGGAGACAAATAATTTAGCGACCTATTCAGGTTACAAGCGTAGAAGCGGATTTGTGGAATATCCAATGGCGGTATTGAATCTTCCTTTGCTTTATCAGCACGCCCCGCAGATTTTCCAAGAGGCGAATATCGAATGTTTTTAAATGGTTTTCTGAAAGTATGGTACTGATGACTACCAAAGAGATACCGTATCGGTTAAATCCTATCGGTATGGTATCTTCTTTTGCCCGAAGACAGGTGGCATCCCCCTTTTTTACAGATTGCTCCGTGCC
>CAUEYG010000311.1 GCA_959021945.1 uncultured Eubacteriales bacterium
GGTTCTCCCATCGTCTGACCCCAGGTACTCATTATTATATCTGGTTTATTTTGTTTTCCGGTTTTATTCTTCCTTTTTTACCGAAAATCTCTTTTAACAGCTTCCCCTCAGAAGCATCACAGATGTCTGCTGCTGCCTCTTCCATTTCTCCTTCTCTCAGCAGCAATCCTGCAGCTCTTCAGGATTTTGCTGTCAATGCCGGGCACCAGCTGCCTCAGACCATACCTGTAATTTTGATCTTAATCTGGTTCACCGGCGTCCTTGTGATGCTGGTTGGAATTTTCTATTCTTTGTTCCAGTGTCAGAGAATGCAGAGAAGGGCAAAGCCCGTTGCCATAGAAAGTCTCTCACACTGTGAACAAATGCTGGGGATCAAAAAAACCATCCAAGTCAAAATCTCTCCCAATCTCCAGGGACCTGTTATTGTAGGCACTTTCAGGCCAAGCATTCTGCTGCCGCCCTGCTGGGGTAATGATTTGGAGTTCGTTCTTCTCCACGAGCTGGTCCATTACAAACACAGGGACACTTTATTCAATCTGTTCATGCACATACTCTTAGCCGTCAACTGGTTCAATCCTATTGTCTGGCTTGCTCAAAAACAAATGAAAGCGGACCGAGAATCTTTTTGCGACAGCTGTGTTCTGAATCTGCTGGACTCGCAAAGACGCATTCAGTACGGTCATGCAGTTATAAACTGGACTGCCGGATTTCCATCTCAGTTGGTTGGTATGGGCAGTTCAAAGAAACAACTTTACAGCAGGATAAAAAAAATTGCCGCTTATGAAAAGCAGACTGCATGCAAAGGGCTCAGCTTTTTCGTAATCATAGTAATGCTGCTTGCTGCTGTCCGTCTGGTTCCCTCTGTGCATGGGTTTTCCAATCAGCTTTATCAGCCTGAAAAAGGGCTGAGAGTAGCAGAAGAAAACCTGCAGACCTACTTTGACGGTTATGAAGGCAGCTTTGTTCTATATAATCGAGAGAAGGATCATTACACAATCTATCAGGAAAAAGCCAGCCGCACCAGAGTATCTGCTAATTCCACCTATAAGATCTACAGCGCTCTTTTGGCTCTGGAAAAGGGAACTATCACAAAGGAAAGCTCTCTCCGAAATTGGGATGGCACTGCTTATGAGTTCCAGGCCTGGAACCGGGATCAAACCTTGGCTTCTGCTCTTCAGAATTCTGTTAACTGGTATTTCCAGGATCTGGACCGAGAGTCAGGAAAGAAAGCCCTAAAGGATTTTTATCAAAAGATCGGTTACGGCAATTGTAATGTTACTGGGGATCTTTCGGATTACTGGATGGAAGCTTCCCTTAAAATTTCACCTTTGGAGCAGGTCATGCTGCTGACAGATCTTTATGAAAACAAGTGGGGCTTTTCTCAGGATACAGTCTCCCCTGTTAAGGATGCACTATGTATTTCCCAGGAAAACGGAGTTATCTTTTCCGGGAAAACCGGCACAGGCATGGTAAATAACCGGTTGGTTAACGGTTGGTTTATCGGCTCTGTACAAAGAGATGGCAACCTATATACCTTTGCCCTTAACCTGCAGGGAAAGGATGGGGCATCCGGCGCCAAAGCAGCAGATATTGCCCGGGAAATTTTAAAAGAAAAACAAATATTGCCCTGATGAAATCGCAAAAAACCGGCAGGTAGACACAGTGATTGGAGAATTCCTGATTCTCCGCTGGTCCCTGCCGGTTTCTTTATTTTTAGAAAAACCGTTTTAATAAGTCTTTCTCTTTCTTTACTACATAAGAGCTGCCGCCCCTGTTTTTTACGTCCTCTACCATGGTTACCAAAAGCACGGGATTTTTTTCATCTTCATTGTACACGCAGAACCACCCAAGCTCTGTGCCTGTTGTATCAGTCTGAGAAGCTTTGATCTCAGCAGTGCCTGTCTTTCCTGCCAGTACCTTTCCTTCTGTCTGTGCCCCATGTCCTGTGCCGCTGGGATCGCTGATTACTTGCCTCAAATCCTCATCGATCATTTGGGCTGCTTTGCTGCTGAAAGCCTGCTCTATCCACCACTCTTTTTTCTCTTTTGTTTCCAGCCGGGGCTTTATCATGTTTCCATCATTTCGGAAAGCAGAATACATACTGGCCAAATGAAGCGGGTTCACCAAAATCTGCCCTTGCCCGTAACCGCTGTCTGCCAATTGTATCTCCGTACTCATTGGATTTCCGTCGTTTGTATATTGGGATGCATTCATTCCTACAGCAAATGGAATATCCTGGCCAAACCCTGCTTTTTTAAAGCCTTGTGTCAGGGATTCTGCTCCGATTTTTAAAGCTGCCTTGGCAAAATAAATATTATCGGAATTTACAAGGGCATTTTTCAGGTTGGCAGGGCCGCTGTATTCATGAAGAGTCGTTACCCGGTAGCCTCCCCAGCTGCTGCTCTTTTGCCAGCTAAGACCGCTGTGACCAAAGTCCGTGCCCGCATTTAATGTTCCTGATGTGATCCCAATGGCCCCTACAATTGGTTTGAGAGAAGAACCGGGGCACCATGTCTGGCGGAACCTGTTATACATAGGCGTATCTTTATCTTCATTTAATTGTTTCCACCGCTTTTCTGACATTCCTACAACAAAGTCGTTGCTGTCATAAGACGGAGTGCTGACCAAAGCCAGGACTTCTCCTGTAAGAGGGTTCATGGCTGCTGAACAGCTTTTATCCTCTTTATAAGTATTGTAAAGGGCCCTTTGCATGTCGGCATCAATGGTCAGGTGGAGATCTTCCCCATCCTTTTTTTCCTGCTCTGCCAAAACTGCCACTTCCACGCCGTCTTTATTAAAAATGGAAATTTTTTCGCCATCCGTGCCGTGGAGCCGCTGCTCGTATAATTTCTCAAGGCCGCTTTTTCCTATGACACTGTATTCATCGTACCCTTTGTCTCTTCTCGTTTCCAGCTCCTCAGCACTGATTCCCTGAACATAACCGATAAGATGAGCCGCTTTTTCTCCCAGCGGGTAAACTCGTCCCTCTTCATCGCCGATAATAACGCCGGGGATTTGTACCAGTTTGCTTTGAAGCTTTGTATTTTCCAGATCAACCGTACTGGAAGATGCTTCATTGACCTTTTTTAGCCTTTTAATAGGAACCAGCAAATCGTCTTTTACCCATTTTGCACTGAGCTTTTTTTCAATATCCGCAACTGACATATCCAAAAGATCCGCCATTTTCTTTAGATCGGCCGAAGGGTTGTCGCTCATCTTTCCCGGTATCAGTCCAACAGAAGCGATGAGCCCCTTTCCTGCCAGCAAAGTTCCATTTCGGTCATAGATATTTCCCCGATCCGCCTCAATTTCTACTACCTTTACTTTTCCCTTTTCTGTGAGCTGTGGAAAAATCATGCGGTCTGTCCAGGAAATCCGGTATTTTCCCCCTTCCTTATGAATTTTGGCTTCATTT
>CAUEYG010000312.1 GCA_959021945.1 uncultured Eubacteriales bacterium
GTAATGTATACTGTGAGGTAAAGCCTTATAATATGCCAATTGATGAGATTAGGAAACTTAATCCTAAGGGCATTATCTTTACAGGAGGACCAAATAGCGTATATGATGAGAAATCTCCTCATATCTCAAAAGAAGTATTTGAGCTTGGAGTACCTGTTTTGGGAATATGTTATGGATGTCAGATTATGGCATATACATTAGGAGGTACTGTTTCATCTGCTAATTCTAAAAGCGAATATGGAAAGACTGAAGTTTCAATTGATAATACAAGCAAATTATTTAAGGGGATAGATAAGAAGCAGATTTGCTGGATGAGCCATACAGACTATGTGACACATGTTCCTGACGGCTTTAAGGTAACTGCATCATCTGCAACATGTCCTACAGCCGCTATGGAATGTGAAGATAAAAATTTTTATGCTGTTCAGTTCCATCCCGAGGTTAACCATACTCCAAATGGAAAAGATATGCTTAGAAATTTCCTTTTCGAAGTATGCGGATGCAAAGGCGATTGGATAATGTCAAGCTATATTGAGGAACAGATTAAGGCTATACGAGAAAAAGTTGGGGAAGGAAAGGCTCTTTGTGCTCTTTCCGGAGGAGTCGACTCAAGTGTTGTAGCAGCGCTTGTTAGCAAGGCAATAGGAAAGCAGCTTACCTGTGTATTTGTCGACCACGGCCTCATGCGAAAAGACGAGGGTGACGAGGTTGAACAGGTATTTGACGGATTTTTTGAATCAAATTTCATAAGAGTAAACGCTCAGGAGAGGTTTTTGAACAAGCTTAAAGGAGTAACCGACCCAGAGAGTAAAAGGAAAATTATTGGTGAGGAATTTATTCGGGTATTTGAGGATGAGGCTAAGAAAATCGGCAAGGTTGACTTTCTTGTCCAGGGAACTATATATCCCGATGTAATTGAAAGCGGTCTTGGTGACAGTGCTGTAATTAAATCTCACCATAATGTTGGAGGACTTCCTTCAGTTGTAGATTTTAAAGAGCTGATTGAACCATTGAGATTGCTTTTTAAAGATGAAGTACGTCAGATGGGAACAGAGTTGGGTCTCCCTGAGTATATAGTTTGGCGTCAGCCGTTCCCAGGACCAGGACTGGGCATAAGGGTTATCGGAGAGGTAACAGAGGACAAGCTGGAGATACTGAGGGATGCAGACGCTATTTTCAGAGAGGAAATTAAAAACGCAGGCCTTGACAGAGATATTAATCAATATTTTGCTGTAATTACTGATATGCGTTCAGTAGGTGTTATGGGTGACGGAAGAACATACGACTATACTGTGGCATTAAGGGGAGTTACAACTACAGATTTTATGACTGCTGACTGGGCAAGAATACCTTACGATGTGCTTGACAGGGTAAGTGTAAGAATTGTAAATGAGGTTAAGCACGTTAATCGTATATGCTATGATATTACAAGTAAACCTCCTGCGACGATAGAGTGGGAGTAATGTAACTACCGCCGCAAACCCTGTATTAGCAAGGCTTTGATAAGGATGGTAGAAGAAAACCAATAAAATCAAGGCTTTGCAGACAGCGGCAGACAATGTATTTGTATAAAACTGAATAACACTACAGAAAAAGGACGCAAAAGCAGCGTCTTTTTTTCTGTTTCCGCTTCTGTTTATCCTTGAAGAATCAAGGCGGATGAAAAAACGTCATTGAATGACAATCCATTGATGGCGTTTTTTTGTTGCCCGAAAACAGAAAGGAGATTTTACAAGATGGCAGAAAACAATCATCATACAACAGAACACAGTCAGAGAAAGGCCGCCTATGGACGCCCTTAGGCTGGGGAGCCTGTTTGACGGAATCGGTGTGTTCCCTCTTGCAGCTTCCCGTTATGGAATTACTCCTGTATGGGCGAGTGAGATTGAAAAATCCCCGATTGCCATAACAAAACGGCATTTCCCCAACATGAAGCATTTAGGGGACATTACAAAGATACACGGCGGGAAAATCCCTCCCGTCCATATCATCACATTCGGCTCGCCATGCCAGAACCTTTCCAACATAGGGAACCGGGAGGGACTGGCAGGACGCAAATCCAGCCTGTTCTATCAGGCCATCAGAATTATCGAAGAAATGAGGTGTGCCACCAATGAGCTATATCCAGCTATCGCTGTTTGGGAAAACGTCATGGGAGCGTTTTCTTCAAATGACCGGATGGATTTTAGAGCCGTGTTACAGACATTCGCAGATACCAAAATTCCAATGCCTGATACTGGCGGATGGGCAAACGCCGGCATGGTGCGAGGGGGTAAGTCTGACGTGTGCTGGCGCCTCCTGGACGCCCAGTATTGGGGAACGCCCACACTGGCACAGCGGCGGAAACGAATCTTCCTCGTGGCGGATTTTAGAAAACAGCGTGCCGCAGAAATATTATTTAAACCCCGTGAACTGCTCCCACTTCCTCCGCCTTGCACAGATTACGGGCTGCCCGCCGCCGGAGCCAGTCGAATATCTCTTAAAGAAACAGGGGGGCGAATACCCGTTGTCCATCCCTTTCACGAAAGACGTATGCGAAGTGCTGCAAAAGCCAAAGACGAATCAAGCTTTCTCTCCTGCTTTGGACGGGCAGATGAACCTTTCCCAACTCTGCTCGCAAAGTTAGGGAACACGTTCTCATTCTGGTATGAGGGAGAAGAAAAAGACGGTTTCCTCCGCAGATTAACGCCGATAGAATGTGAGCGTCTTATGGGGCTGCCAGAGGGATGGACGGCATATGGGAGTGGGGGCGAGCGAATCAGCGACCATGCCAGGTGCCGGGCACTTGGAAATGCGATTGCCCTGCCTTGTGCTGATTACATCATGGCAGGTATTGCAGAATCCGTTTCAGAAAGGGGGTGAACCATCTGAAAGCAGCCATCCGGCCGCCGCCTTTTTTAAAAGTGGGAACACGCCAGACGGCGGAATCCTCCTTATCCGGCTTAACTACCCTTTACCTGTCTGAATGGGATTTGTCAAGGGTGCGAAGCACAACGCCTGCCCTTGATAAATCACAGGCAGAAAGGTATTCTCCGTAAAGCTGAATAAGGAATTGTAAGAATCCATCATCAACTATCAGAAAGGAAAGGTAAAACTATATGGAACTTAAATTTGTTATCCCAAACATGGAAAAGACATTCGGCAGCTTGGAGTTTGCCGGAGAAGACAAGACCGAACAGCGCAGAATTAACGGGCGCATGACTGTACTCACACGCAGCTTTAATCTCTATTCAAACGTACAGAGGGCGGATGATATTGTCGTGATTCTGCCTGCCGAAGCTGGCGAAAAGCACTTTGACTTTGAAGAACGGGTAAAGCTGGTAAATCCCCGTATTACCGCAGAGGGTTATAAAATCGGCACTCGTGGCTTCACAAACTACATCCTCCATGCAGACGACATGG
>CAUEYG010000313.1 GCA_959021945.1 uncultured Eubacteriales bacterium
GAAACTGGTGCTTATCCTATCAGAATTTTAGGACATTATCAAAAACGCTTGACACGGACTATTTTTTTCTTGCAACTCTCCGTATCATTCTGTACAATAAGACTATCTTTTTTAAGTCCAACAGTTAAACTACGTAAGGAGAGAATTTAATTTGAACAAACGAGTATATCCATTTATATTTCACCTATTACTGCTCCTCTTAATTTTTGCGGCAGCATATATGGTGACGGTTCCATCTCATGGAGCCTCTGGTAAAGATGCAGTATACACCAGCCTTACAGGTAGCGGGGAAACTTCATCCGGTAACGGAACTGTAGGATCTCCTTATAACCTTTTTAAGGATGCTCTCGCTGCTGTAAATGACGGCGGCACCATTTATATTTCAGGAGAAAAAGCTTTTATTAATGGAGAAGCCGGCAGTGTGCCATTTATCATCAACAAAAATGTAACCATTAAACCTGCTCCCGGCAATACTATGCCATCCTTACAGGTACGCAGCGGCGGAATTTTTCTACAGGGAGATGTTACTTTTGAAAATATTTACCTTAATTTTGAAAATGCAACTCGAGACAGTATTTTTGTCAATGGATGTGCATTAAATTTGACCAATGTAGCTTATTCGCGGGGCTCTCGGCTCATTGACCTGTTTGCCGGCGGACTGCGTGGAAAAAGCGGCGGTACCGGTCGTATCACAATAACAGTTGACAGTAATTTTTCCGGTGAAAGTACTTTTGGCAATATTTATGGCGGCAGTATGGACAGTCCTTTTTCCGGAGATGCGGTTATTGAGATTCGGGCTCTTGCAAGAAACAAATTATCCTTTGGAGCTATTTATGCTTCCGGCGCCCATGAGGCAGACCCGGGAAATATGATGAATCCTGTTGAACCGGATCCGCCGGAAGCGGATCCTGAGGCTTATCCTGTAGCAGGCTCTGTCCTTGTAAAAGTTCAGGATTTTAACAAATTTTATTATTATGGTGCAGGGGCCCAAGGCGGCGCTAATCTTTCTGCCAGTATGGACAGTCTGGCCACATTGCGGTTCTCCGATCTTAAAGACCTTATCATTGAAAACGGTCAAGTGGCACTGGATAAAACCACAAATCAGATTTCCGGTACCCTGAATATAAGCCAGGCAGGTTTACTGGACCTGACAGAAAACCCTAATTTTCAAGTAAAGGGAGATGTCAAGGGCAGTGGTACCTTTCTTTTTTCACGAGAAGGAACCCTTGAGGTAGGAGGTCTGGTGTATGGTACTCATACATTCAAGACTAGAGGTGGCCCTATGAGTTCCACTACCTCTGGTGAAGTTATGAACGGCCATACTTATATTACAGCTGCAGGCAAAGATGCTGACGCAGGATTCCTCTTTACTCCAATTTCCTATCAATCAGATTTGCAGTTGATAGAAAAAGGAACAACTCCTGTTCGTTGGACCATTGGCACGCCTGATACCATAACTCCGATTACGAATCTAAAGATTTCACCCGTGCGGAGAACCCTTTCCGTAGAGGAGTTTATGAAAAGTGGAGGAGAATCCTATAATCTGGCTTATTCAGGTGATT
This sequence comes from uncultured Eubacteriales bacterium, assembly GCA_959021945.1. Taxonomy (GTDB): domain Bacteria; phylum Bacillota; class Clostridia; order Peptostreptococcales; family Anaerovoracaceae; genus Hominibacterium. The sequence continues at coordinate 1,563 of CAUEYG010000313.1, forward strand.
CCATTGCTCTCAAAAATTTTGATTTTAGGATTGACGATCAGGACCCTCTGGACACAGATTTTGACTTATATCTTTATAAGAATACGTTAATGGTAACGCCGGTATCTACCCCGCAGCCGGGTATCTATACGCTGTCCATGACAAATCCTGACAGCGGCGTTCAGGCCAGCGCCGAACTGGAGCTGACCCAGGAGCAGCCGACTACTCGGCCAACCGCAGCTCCAACAACTGAGCCGTCGACCCAAACGCCGACCACCCAGCCAACTGCAGCTCCAACGACTGAGCCGTCGACCCAAGCGCCGACCACCCAGCCAACCACAGCTCCAACGACTGAGCCGTCGACCCAAGCACCGACGAAACCTGCGCCAATACTTGTATCCGGGGTAACGATGAACAATACAAGTTTAAGAGTACCATCCGGAAACAAGTCCACATTAAAAGCGCAAGTTACACCCACCAATGCTGCAAATAAAACGCTCCGCTGGTCTTCCTCCAATACAAGGACTGCTACAGTAGATAAAAATGGAACACTTATCGCCAAAGATCCCGGAACTGCCGTAATCACTGCAGAAAGTACAGATGGCAGTTCCAAAAAGGCTGTCTGCACGATTATTGTGGGATATAAAGTTTCTTATGTATTAAACGGCGGGACGAACCATAAGGACAATCAGGGGGTATACTATGCCGCAGAATCTCGCTTAAAGGAACCTGTCAGAGCAAAATATACCTTTGCAGGCTGGTATCGCGACAAAGCTTTTCGCTATCGTATAACTGCAATTCCGAAAAACACAGACCATAATCATACACTTTATGCAAAGTGGAGCAAAGTCAAGGTTAACAGGACTGTCCTTTCTTCTATTAAGAAAAAGAATAAGGGAAAAGCAGTTATAAAGTGGAAGAAGACAGCAAACGCTAAAGGATACGACCTCCTCTATGCTTCCAACAAAAAGTTTAAAAAAGGAACAAAGCGCATCACATCAGAGAAAACAAGCACTACTTTGAAAAAGCTGAAAAGAGGCCGTACTTACTACATAAAAATCAGAGCCTACACATATGATTCCGCAGGGAAGCGGATCTACGGACCTTACAGCAAAGTAAAATCCGTGAAAATCCGATAACGCAAAAATTGCCGCTAAGTCTTAAATGAATTAGCGGCAATTTTTTACATGGAGGACACCTTGTTTTCAACAGAAAATAATAACTTTAATTGCTCTTCTGTTTCTCTGCATATAGGGAAATCGTCTTTTAGCATACCTCCCTCTAAGCCAATTATTCGTGTACATGTCTGACAAACAAATTCGTAATCATGGGTCACAACAAAAATAATCTTTCCCATTGAAGACAGCCTTTGTATCATGTCTGCCAGCCGAATCATACTGTCAAAATCAAGTCCGCTGGTAGGTTCATCAAAAACAAATAATTCTTTTCCGCAAACCATACTTACTGCTGCAGCTACTCTCTGTTTCTGACCGCCTGACAAGGTATTTGGATGGCGTTTTCTCTGAGAATAAAGGTCCAATTCTTTCATAACCTCTATGACCATTTTGGGTTGCGGTTCTTTCATGCCAAAGGAACATTCTGCTTCCACACTTTCAGCGAAAAGCTGATAGTTTACATCTTGCATTATCATATAGGAAAGACGTAGCCTCCCTTTTTCATTTTGCGGTTTTCCCATCCAGAGAAAAGTTCCTGTGATCCCCTTATGCAGACCTCATAGCGCCCTGGTCAACGTGGTTTTTCCCGCCCCATTGGGCCCCACTTCAGCGATAATATCTCCAGGCGCTGCTGACAGATTTCCCCTTTCCAAGATCTTTTGT
>CAUEYG010000314.1 GCA_959021945.1 uncultured Eubacteriales bacterium
CTCTCTTTCTTTCTCCCCTTTAGCTTACCTTCTTTTTCTTTCCGTTTCTAGGTGCCCACTTTTTTATGCTTACAGCGAATCGGAAATCTGTACACACTTTGAGGCGAGCCGGAGAATTTCAGAGCGAGTCGAAGCGAGTGAACGCTCTAAAGAGGCCCGGGGCCCATCACCCAGCATGAATCCAGCTTGCAGCCATCATGAGCAAAACGGCATCCTCTATAACACGAGGGTCTCTTCCGGTTCTTTGCCATATTTTATTAATTTTATACTGCACCGTATTTTTGTGGATAAACAGCTCCTTTGCAATTTGGCTAACAGAACCGTTGTTTTTCACATAGACAGCCATAAAAGCTGCAAATTCCAGCCTTTCCTCATCTGAAAAAGAGGAAAGCAGCTGGTTTGTAAGGATTTCCCTGTGCGTCAGCGCCACATCATGAAAGATTAATTCACCGATGCAAGATTCATAACAGAAAAGACCCTGATGTCCGCTTTTGAGCGCCATAAGCTTTTGGGCCTGTTCATATGATCGCTTTACCCCCGTGTAATCCTGCTGCAGCGCGCCCACCGTACACAGAAAAGAGGGATTTCCACAAGTGGTTTGTGCTTTTCGGATAGAACGGACAATGAGCTCCAGGGATTCAGCACTGAAAATCATAAGCCCAAGATTTCCGTTTTGCCCATAGAGGCAGCGGCACTGCTTCTGGAAACCATCCATTTCATCCAAAAGGGAGGGAGGCGTAATAAGGGCCGCAGTGTAAGGTGCCTTTTCCGCAAAACCATAGGCATGCAGCTTATTATGAAAGTAAGAATCAAAGGCAGAGGGGTCCTTATTGACCCATTCATTCATAAAAAATAACTGATCCTGCTCTTCCTGACTTTTTCTGTGATAAGAAAAGAGATCCAGGACCAGAATTTCCGTCATCTTCTTTAAGACCTTTCCGTATTTCATTACTTCCGACACTTCTCCCGTTACACCGATGACGCCAATAATCTTGTCCTTTAAAAAAATAGGCAGATTAATGCCCTTGCGGCACCCCTGGTACTCATCGTCTTCGTAAACAGGCAGTTCCGCCAACTGATTGTGTATAATGCGAAAAGCCCCTTCATGAAACATGCCGACCCGGGAGGGATCTGTGCTGGCCAAAATAGCACCCTTTTCATCCATCATATTAATATCATAATCCAAAATCATGCTGATCTCTTCAATAATTTTTGTTGCCGTATCCTTTTTCAAAAACATGGGGAGCTCCTCAAAATAGGTCAAATATAGTACAAATACTAAAAAATAGCGGATATTTTTAGATAAAGGCCCATATAATTTGGCCTCTAAAACGATTATACTTAGAATAACCACCATTTACAATCCAATATGAAAAAGAGAGGAGAAAATATGTTGCAGAACAGAGGCATGAGATCCTGCACCACAATGGCAGCAACAGGCAGGGCTACCAAGGATGGAGTTGTCATTTTCGGAAAAAACAGCGACCGGCCGGTCAATGAAGCGCAGCCGCTCTGCTTTTTTCCCGCAGCCGATTATCCTGAGGGCGCGGAAGTGCAGTGCAGCTTTGTCAAAATTCCACAGGTTTCTCATACATATGCGTGTATCGGCTCAAAGCCCCATGTGTTCTTTGGGTTTGAACACGGCATTAACGAACACGGCGTTATGATCGGAAATGAGCAGGTTTCAGGGAGGGAGGCGCCGGAGCTCAGATGGGGACTGATTGGGATGGATATCCTCAGACTGGCCCTGGAGCGCTGCAAGACAGCGAAAGAAGCAGTACAAACCATGGGCTCCTTGCTGGAAGCCTTTGGAACAGGAGGAGACCCTTCTGTAAGAATCAGACCTTTTAACAGCAATTATGTCATCGCTGATGCAAAAGAGGTTTATCTTTTTGAATCCCACCAGAGAAGCTGGGCAGCAAAGAAAGTAGAGGACGTGGGCTACCTTTCCAATTGCTACTCCATACAAGAAGACTACACCCTGGTCAGCAGCTCTGCGGCAGAGGAGGCTAGAGCCAAAGGCTGGATTGGAGAAGATGCTCCCTTTAACCCGGCAAAAGCCTGGACCATTGATGACTGCCTCTTTGGCGAGTCAGAAGGCTTTGTCAGATATGCCAGGCTGGACAAACTGATGCGAAACAGAGAGCCCTTTAGCCCTGAGATGATGATGAAAAATCTCAGAGACCACTACGAAGGAGAATCCTTGGGTCAAACGATTTACAGCAAAGCCGCTGCAAAGATTCCGTGCATCTGCAGCCATCCCGGGGGCCTCAGCGGATGCGTTACAGCTGCCAGCTGTGTAACCGTAATTCGCAAAGATGTACCTTCCGAATTAACCTTTACCTACTGGTCCAGTATGGCTCCCCCTTGCTGCTCTGTTTTTCGCCCATTTTACAATGTAAAATGGCTTCCTGATGATCTGCAGCAGGCAGAGGGAATGTACGATGCAAACACCCAGTGGTGGACCTTTATTGAGCTGGAACGCTACGTGGCATTAAACTATGACAAGTTTGCACCGAAAGTAAAAGAAACCTTTGCAGCATTAGAAACCTCATATCTTCAAGAAGCAAAAGAACTGGAAGGCTCTTACAGCGGAAATGCGGAAAGCCTCAAAGCCTTTTCCGCTCGGGCGGCTAAAGAGAGCTGTCAGACTGCCAGAGCATTGATTGCGGATATAAAAGGCAAACTGAAAACAAAGGATCTTGACCGAATGCTGCTCGCCTACTTTACGCAGACTTCTGAAGGGTGCGGCATGGGCTATGATAAAGATCTGATCAAATAAAAGGAAGGAGCAGAAACAATGGATGCAAGCAATACTTACGGCCTCATCAGCCTGCTGCCGGTAGTGATCGTAATCGTATCGGCCTTAATTACCAAGAGAACACTGGAATGCCTGATCATCGGCTCCATGATCGGTTTTGTGATCCTAGAAAAACAACACTTTTTGACAGAATGGGTAAACGCTGCCCTCGATGTCTTCGGCGAGTCAGCCTGGTATATTTTAGTGTTCGGTGTATTTGGAATCATCATTATGCTGCTTGAAAAGTCAGGGGGAGCTCAAGGCATCTCCCAGCTGGGTACAAAGTTTGCGAAAACCAGAGGCATGGCTCTGATTTCTACCTGGATTTTAGGCATTCTCATTTTCATTGACGACTACCTGAACAACCTGGGCGTCAGCGTAGCTATGCGCAATGTAACCGATAAATTTAAAATTTCCAGAGAACTGCTGGCCTATATGATTAACAGTACAGGCGCTGCCGTATGCGTACTGATTCCTATTTCATCCTGGGCCGTATTTATGTCAGGCCAATACGATTCCCTTAACGTAGCGGGAAGTGATGGCACAGGGCTGGGGGCTTACATCCAGTCCATCCCATA
>CAUEYG010000315.1 GCA_959021945.1 uncultured Eubacteriales bacterium
GTCAAGAACGGCCAATTGAGCGAGCGAAATAGTAAGCGCCTAGAGGAATTGTTAGTGCGATTCCTGACCGGCCGGTTTACTTGCTGGCTGCAGACGCGCATACCTGTTGGCTCAACTCAATGGCCCTAAAAGAAGCCGGAATTCATCCGGATATGAAGCCTCGGAGCGGGTCTGTAGGCGTAGATGAAAAAGGAGAATTGACGGGGCTGCTCTTTGAACCGGATGCGTACAAGCCTGCGCTGGAAAAAATTATGGACCTGGAACCGGATGTGATGAAAAAAATTAATAAGGACTTTATGGCACAGCTCAATGCCTGCGGGATTACTGCGGTCAGCGAGATGACAGCTGATGACTATGATCAAGCTACATACAAAAATTATGAAGCCATCAGGCGGTTAGAAGAGGACGGAGAACTGACCTGTAGGCTCCACCTGTTTGCCAAGTTGGATGGGTATACGGATTTTAGCGCGGCCACAGCTCTGCAAAAAAGATACGCTTCTGAGCAGCTGCGGTTTTCAGGGGTAAAGGGTTTGCTGGACGGCGTTACATCTACTTTTACAGGACTGCTCTTAGAGCCTTATACAGATAAGCCTCAAACCTGCGGCATCGGCGTTCCTCTTGCAGCAGAGGAGGACAATGAACGTTATATCACAGCTGCAAATAAGGCGGGGCTTCCTGTAAGGCTCCACTGCATTGCTGACGGCGCTGTGAGAATGGCCCTGGACCTTTTTGAAAAATCCATTGCTGCAAATGGAAAACATGGACTGGCCAATACCATCGAGCATATCGAGACCATTCACCCAGATGATATCCCCCGGTTTGCAGAGCTTGGCGTGATTCCGTCTATGCAGCCATATCACCTGGTGTTAGACGCTAATGAAAAAATCAGGAGAGCGGGAGAGCTGCGCTGCAGATGGGAATGGCCGCACAAGTCAATCCTGCAGCAGGGAGGAAAATTAGCCTTTGGCTCTGATTACCCTGTGGTGCATTTTAACCCATTCCCCAATCTTTATGCAGCAGTGGAACGGCGGGATGAGGAAGGCAATCCTACTGGAATAAACCCACAGGAAAAGATTACCTTGGGAGAAGCACTCATTGCTTATACCAGCGGTGCAGCAAGAGCCTACAGCAGATCCGATATCGGTGCTTTGGAGGAGGGAAACCTGGCGGATGTAGTGGTCATTGACCGAAACTTGTTTCAGGTTCCTGCATCAGAAATAAAAGACGCTGCTGTAGAGCTGACCCTGATGGACGGCCGCGTTGTTTATGAACGGGAAAGGTGAGGAGGACTGTTATGAGATTTGATACCCTTTATTATAATGGAAATTTAATTACAGCAGATGCAGCTGCGCCCCGGGCCAAGTGGGCGGCAGTAAAAGATAAGAAAATAACAGCAGTAGGTGAAAAAGAGCCTCCTCTGGCTCTGGCGGCCAAGGCCATTGACCTGAGGGGCAAGACTATGCTGCCGGGGTTTATTGACAGCCATGCCCACGGCGTCACTACAGGCTTTTGTCTCAATTCCATTACACTGGGCAATGTGGCCTCTCTGGATGAGGTACTGGAACGCATCAAAGCTGCGGCAGATGAACGGGATGATGAGAGCTGGCTCTTTGCCACAGAACTCAATGCTTTTGGGGTAAGGAAAAGCGCATGCCAACAAGATTTGAATTAGACAAAGTCTCTGGCAGGCATCCGGTCATGATCGTGGGAATGACTTTCCACGCCATTGCCCTCAATACAAAAGCAATGGAGATGGTTAAGGTGCCCGCTAATATGCCTGGAACAGAAAAAGATGAAACCGGCGGACCCCTGGGAATTTACACATCGGATGAGAGCAGCTTCCTGGGGATGAGCAGAGCCCTAGGAATGGCCGATGATGCAGATATTGAAAGGTGGATCAGGGACTGTGCGGATTTTGCAGTGAGCCAGGGCGTGACCACCTTACACTCCTTGGACGGAAAGCTGGTGGAACAGGATAGAGACTTTTTTATCTGGCTCAATATCAGCGAGAGCCTGCCCATTCATTCCGTCAACTACTTTCAGAGCACTAATGTGAATCTGGCCAAAGCCCTGGGGCTTCCCCGCATTGGAGGCTGTCTGACCTTAGATGGCACTGGGTTTGAAACAACCATGGCTATTACAGAACCTTACAGGAACAATCCAAATACAAAGGGTGTTTTGTACTGGAGCGATGAAGAGGTTTATCAGTTTGTGTCCCGGGCACACATGGCAGGGCTCCAGTGCGGTATGCACGCAATGGGAGACAGGGCCATTGATCAGCTGTTGAGGGCCCACCTCCGGGTGAGAAGGGAGCAGGGAAACCCAAGCAGGCTGAGGCACCGCATTGAACATTTTGCAATGGGAACCTTGGAACAGATGGAGACTGCCATTGATCTGGATCTGATCTTTGTAATGCAGCCGGCCTTCGCCTATTTGTGGGACAACCCGGATATGCCTATGGGCAACTCCTATGAGCTTAGCCTGGGGCATGAACGGGCGCAAAGGTGTGAAAGAATCGGAGATATTGTAAGAGCTGGGGGAACTGTGGCCGGAAGTTCTGACAGCGGTGTCACCCCGATCAACCCTCTGCTGGGCATCCATGCAGCAGTGAACTCTCAAAATCCCCACAGAAAACTGACTGTGGATGAAGCCATTTCTTTGTTTACGATCAATGGCGCTGTAGCTGCAAGGGAAGAGTCCCAGAGAGGTTCTATAGAACCCGGAAAATTTGCTGACTTTGTAATTTTAGACCGGGACCCATACCGGGAACCGGATAGGATCAAAGACTTTTCTGTAGAACAGACGATTTTGGAGGACCGAACCGTCTTTATGAAAGACAAGAAAAGGGAGGTGTGAACATGGATGCCAGGAAAAAAATGATACCCGGCCTGCTTCTCATGCTGGCCATTGCCATGGGTCTTTATTATGGAATGTCTGCCATAGAGCCAATGCTGTTGGAAAACCCCAGGCTTTTTAGCTATATGGACTGGATTATAAAATGGCCTCACGACTTGTTTTATAAAATACTCTGGATCTTTGGCGATTTTTCAGAAGCAGCGGCTTTGAAATCTGTATTCGGCGGCGCTATGGTCTTTGTTGGAGCGGCAGTAGCCCACCTCTTATGCAGGAAAAAACCGCAGCTCAAGATCTATGCAGTATCTCAGGGAAGCGGAAATGTACTGTGGATTTTGCTGAGCGCTCTGTTGGGACTGTCCATTTCTGCCTTTGTGTATGGCTCTTTTTTAAAGGAAGGTATGTTTTGGATTCCCACATTCCTGCCGGGATGCACCCTGCCTGCGGCAATGATTTTGTTGTACGGAGGAGGGTGGAAAACTTCTGTTTCCGCAGGCGTACTGTGCGGCCTGATTCAGTTTT
>CAUEYG010000316.1 GCA_959021945.1 uncultured Eubacteriales bacterium
GCACCGGGTCAGTTAAAAATGATTTGGAAAATGGAACTTTTGACGCCAATATGCTGGCAGGAAAAACCATTACAATTAAGCACGGCAACAACTCATATTCCGTGAAGTTGGGAAGCGGAGAAGGCTATGACTATAAAAATGATCTTGCCGGTGCACTGAATAAATCTTTTGAACAGGTGGAAATTAGCGGAGACAAAAAGCTGAGTGATGTGTTAGAAGCATCTGTCGACTCAACAACCGGACAGATCAGTTTTAAAAATACAGATCAAAATGGAAACTCGGTTGAAATTACAGGAGGCACTGGTGATGTCCTGCAGCACTTGGGCTTTTTAAAGGAAGGGCAGTCTGTTGGTGATCTCGGTGAAGACGCTCTGGTCATAGGAAATAATAAGAGCGTGACAGGGCAGAACAAGGCGGAAGCCTTCCAGGCGCAAAATTTGAGTGAATACCTGGCAGGAAAGACTTTAACTTTTAATTATAATGGTACTGACAAATCCATCACAATTGGTGAAGGCCATAAAACAATGGCAGATCTGCAAAATGATCTTCAGACTCAGCTGGATCAGGCTTTTGGAAAAGGCCGTATCAAAGTAGAGCTGGAGGAGGATGGTGCAGATGCATCTAAACTGGTCTTTAAAACAACTACCCCAGCAAGCGCGGAAGACAAAAGCTCTACATTAACCATCAAGAGCGGGGATTCCGGATTGCTGGGTAGCAGCGAAGAGGGGCTAGGTGTGTTTGATATTGGAGCCGGAGCTTCAAACCGTTTAGACTTGTCTGCGAGTATGGAAAAATCCGGAATACCAGGAATCAGTGACATTTTGGCTGGAAGTGATGCTGACAGTACATTAACGATCAATGGAGAATCCTTTAACCTTAAGGACTATGATAGTCTGAATGATCTCATAAAGGCGGTCAACGATAATGAAAAGGCAGGCGTTACGATATCTTATCAGCAGAATTCCGACCGTTTTATGATCACTTCTGATTATAAGGGTGCCAGCGGTCAAATAACCTTAAGTGGTACAGCGGCAGAAAAGCTCTTTGGAGAAGAAGCGGTTAAGCAAGGGACTGTGGAAGGGAAAGATGCCATTGTGGCAGTTCAGTACGCAGGGGACAGCACGGTTACAGAGATTACTCGCGACAGCAATGCTTTCTCTATAGATGGTTTGACTGTCAGCTTGAAAGGTACTTTTGGGTATGATGAAAATAATCAGCTGATTCAAGGCACTGAAAAAATCACCTTTGACGCAAAAGTGGATTCCGAAAATACGACCCAGGTTGTAAAGGATATGATCACAGCCTACAATGAGCTTTTAGAGCACATCAATAAAGAGGTGAGCACAAAGCCGAATCGGGATTATAGCCCACTGACTGCTTCACAAAAAGAAGATATGTCAGAATCAGAAATCAAAGAATGGGAAGAAAAAGCAAAAGAAGGTCTGTTCTTTAACGACACAGATTTAAGAAATTTTGCCAGCGACCTGCGCTTTATCCTTCCAACCAGTGACAGAGCTGCGTTGGAGAAAATTGGTATTACTGTTTCCAGCGATTACACCGATAACGGCAAGCTGGTATTCGATGAAAGCAAATTTAAAGCTGCACTGGAGGCGGACCCTGAAAATGTCAGCGAGTTATTTACACGCAAATCCTCTACAGACGAAGACGGCAATGTAACAGAAGCCGGATTAATGCAGAAAATTACTACTGTTATGGAACGGTATACAAAGACACTTGGTGCGACTAAGGGAATCTTAATCGAAAGAGCCGGTTCCAGCCATGCGCCAACCTCTGTTTTGCAAAACAGTCTCCAGTCCGAAATGGATGATATTGATGATGCTATCGACCGGTTGCTGGATAGGCTGGAAATGGAAGAAGAACGTTATATTTCTCAGTTTACAGCCCTCGAGACTCTGATTTCTCAGATGAACAGCCAGAGCAGCTATTTGTCGCAGCTTAGCGGAGGAACAATGTAAGCAGAAAGGGTTATTATGAGTCTGAATAATGGATATCAGCAATATAAAGAGCAATCTGTAATGACCATGACTCAGGGGGAAATGTTGCTGCTGCTTTATGATGAGCTATTAAAACGGCTGACCCGTGCAGGGTTGGCTTTGGATAAAGAAGAGTATAGTTTGTTTGAGGCATCTGTAAAAAGGAGCAAGGAAATCGTCCAGTATCTTAAAAGTACATTAAACTTTGAATACGGAATCAGCAAAGAATTAGGACAGATGTACGACTTTTTTCTCTTTGAGCTAAGCCGCTTGGAAGCCGGCCGAAGGAAGCAAATTATTGAAGAGCTTAAGCCTCTTGTAAAAGACTTGAGAGAAGCATTTCAGGAAGCGGGGAAATCTGCAGAATGAGTGAAAAACAACAAGCAGACCAATATCGGAGTGAATGGGCTCTGGTCATTTTAAAATTAGTATACAGCAGGCGCAATCACCTCAATGAGGTGCTGCGTCTCACAAAAGAAATCAGTGAAAGCCTGAGCCGAAACGATAAAGTATCTGTACAGATGCTGTTGAAGATGAGGGGGCAGGAGCTGGAAGAAGTTGGAGATAGCGTACAGAAATTGCAAGTGTTCATAGCACAGCTACCCCAGGCAACGCAGAGAGAAATTAATGGGCTGCTGCAGGGACAGAGACTGGAACAGCAAGATGAACATTTGGATAAAATTATTGATACCGTAAACACCTGCAAAAAAACTTTGGAGGAGACCATTGCTCTTGACAAGAGGATGAGCAAGAGAGTAGCGGGTTCAGATTCATTTTATGAATAACAATAATAGAAGGGGATTACAAGGCCAGCTGGGGAGTTAGAAAGCACTGGCACTGTGATTCCCTTTTTAAGGATTGGGGTATGGAAAAGGAAATTATTTTTAAAAACGTAGATAAACGATATAACGAAGGAGAATTTGCTCTGGAGGATGTATCCTTTTCCGTCCATACAGGAGAATTTGTTTTTGTAATTGGACGGAGCGGAGCAGGCAAGAGTACCTTGCTCAAGCTACTGAGCAGGCAAATTATGCCGGATTGCGGCGAGATCTGGGTTCGAGGGACAGAAATCACCAAGCTCCCGGAACGAAAGGTGCCATTTCTCCGGCGGCAGATCGGCCTGATGCAGCCGGAATATGGCCTTTTGTCAGACCGCAGTGTTTACGAAAATGTAGAATTGGCTATGCGGGCAACAGGCCAACCCAAACGCCTGTTTCAAAAAAGAGTGTCACAAACACTGAATACCGTAGGCGTAGCCCATCGCATTGAAGCTTTTCCTGATGAGATTTCCGCAGGCGAAACAGCCCGGGTTTTACTGGCCAGATGCGATCCTCGCGGGAATGACCCTGGCGCCGCTGGTGAAACGATATGAACCGTTT
>CAUEYG010000317.1 GCA_959021945.1 uncultured Eubacteriales bacterium
AAAGGGACATATTGGAGCTCAGGCAGACAAAATGATGAAGAAAGCAAAGGCAATAGAAAATCGGAGAAACACGGCGATTGAGCAAAGGGCAGGACTTTTGAAAAACGCAGAAAGGACCTTTTCCTTAAAGCTAAACCCCTTGCAATACCAATCTAATAGGCTAATTACGATGAATCGGGTGCAGGTTTTCTATGACCATCATCCGGCAGGCGTTCCGGTGACCTTTACCCTTGACCGGGGAGAGAGAATCGGGCTGACAGGCAGCAATGGAACCGGAAAAAGCAGTATCTTAAAATTAATCGCCGGAATATTGCCGGAGTATCAAGGGGAAATGCAAATGGGCAGCAACTTGAAAATTTCTTATGTGCCCCAGGACCCGGCAGGGCTGTCAGGGAGCCTCTCTCACTATGCCAAACGTTGTGGGATTGATGAAAGCCGCTTCAAAGCTGTTTTAAACAAACTGGATTTTAGCCGGACACAGCTTGCGAAAAACATGGAGGATTTCAGCCAGGGACAAAAGAAAAAAGTTTTGATTGCCGGGAGCCTTTGTCAGGACGCCCATTTATATATTTGGGATGAACCGCTGAATTACATTGACATCTTTTCGCGGATGCAGATTGAGGAGCTGCTGCAGACTTTTTCTCCCACCATGATTTTTGTGGAACACGATAAAGCCTTTTTAGAAAAGATTGCCACAAAGGAATTAGCTCTGAGTTAAGTTTTGTGATTCAGAAGCATCCGGTTGTGGTAAAATGAAAACAGAAAATCAAAAGGAGGACGAAAGATGAGCCATTTGTTTAAGGAAAAGACCATCAAAAATATGAAGTTAAAAAACCGGGTTGTAATGCCGCCAATGTGTATGTACTGTGCCGGCGAGGACGGATTGGTAACGCCGTGGCACATTTTGCACTATGCTACCAGAGCTGTAGGGGGAGCAGGGCTCCTGTTTGTAGAAGCCACTGGCATTTCCCCGGAAGGGCGCATTTCTGAAAAGGACTTGGGCCTTTGGGATGATGGGCAGATTGAGGGAATGAAACAGCTGGTTGATGCGGTTCATGACAATGGAGCAAAGATTGGAGTACAGCTCAATCATGCGGGGAGGAAATGTACTGCTCCTGGTATGGATGTAGAGGCGCCCAGCCCCATTGCTTTTGATGAAGACAGTGTAACTCCTAGGGAGATGACCCAAGGGGACATTGATGAAACAATTGAGCAATTTAAACAGGCAGCCAAGAGGGCTCAGGCGGCTGGGTTTGATGTAATTGAGATCCACGCGGCTCATGGATATCTGCTCAACGAATTCTTGTCGCCTTTGAGCAACAAGAGGGAAGACCAGTACGGCGGAAGTCCGGAGAACCGGGTGCGGATGCTGGGGCAGGTCATTGATGCAGTAAAAGAAGTGTGGCCGGGAGAAAAGCCCCTGGCAGTGCGGGTAACAGCGGAAGATTATCAGGAAGGCGGAAACCTGGCGCAGGACTTGGCGGATATGCTGAATATGGTCAAGGACAAGGGCATTGATTTCGTTGACGTCAGCACAGGAGGGCTTGTATCAGCAGCGCCTAAGGTGTTTGCCGGCTATCAGGTTCCTCATGCGGAAATTGTGAAGCAGCAGACCGGCCTGCCGGTAATTGCAGGCGGTTTAGTGACAGAGGCTCAGGCAGCAGATGAGATTCTCGCACAAGGCAAGGCAGACCTGATTTATGTAGGGCGTGAACTGCTAAGAAACCCTTACTGGCCTCTTGCTGCAGCAAATCAGCTGGGGGATGATATAAAATGGCCGCAGCAATATGAGCGGGGCAAACCACGCAAAGGCTAGACTTCAGGACAAAGGTTAAAACTCAGGGGCGGCGCTCAGTCGCTCCTTTTTCTTTGGCTTTACAAGGAATAGGGCCATTACTAGCAACAGTAAAGTGACGGCAGACATTGCAAGAAATGTCATATTCAGACCATGCATAGGGGCCCCTTTGCCGTAAGTTTCCACAGAGCGGTTTGTGACCATTGTCATAATTCCTACAAATACGGCAGAGCCAATCGCACCGGCGATGGTTCTCAGGGAAGTAAGGAGGGCTGTTCCATGTGCCGTAAGGGCCGGATTGATGCCGCTGATTCCCCAGGTGACAAGGGGCATGAGCAGGCAGCCGATGGCAGTACACCGTATGATGTTGTAAAAGGCAGCGATCCAGACAGACATATGGCTGGTGATAAAAATCATTCCTGCATTGCTAAGGAGCATACAAACTGCACCGGCAATAAAGAGAATTCTCATGCTGAATTTATCGTAAAGCTTTCCTGCAAAAGGGCTGACAATCGCCATGGCCAAAGATCCGGGGAGAGTTACAAGACCCGAGGTGGTGGCGGAATAGCCCATAATAGATTGGACGTACAATGGCAGTATGATGGAAGAACCCATCATGACAAAATACAGCAGCACACTGCCAAGGAGGCTCAAGGTATATTCCCTGTTTTCTAAGACACGCAGTTCCAGAAAAGGCTCCCGCAGATGTAGCTGTCTGTAAACAAAGAACACAGCAGATACAGTGCCTAAGAGCAATGGGAACAGTACCGCTACTCCAACCAGGGAATAGCTGCCCATATTTCCGATCCCCAGGGTAATTCCCCCAAAAGCAAAGGCGCTGAGGACAAAGGAGAGAACATCAAATTTCTGCTTTTTTGTTTCCAGCACATTATCAAAGATGGTTGCTGCAAAGACAAAGGCTATCAGCATGATTCCAATGGGAACATAAAAAATCATCTGCCAGCCCAGAGAATCCACCATGATTCCTGCCAGAGTAGGTGCGATGACAGGAGCGGCTCCAATGGCCAGCCCATACCATCCCATAATCGTGCCTTTCTTTTCATCCGGATAAATAGTCAAAAGGATTACTTGCGTCATAGCAGTAAGAACACCTCCGCCGCAAGCCTGAAAAATTCTTCCCAGCATCATAATGGAAAAGCTGGGGGCAATGACAGAAATACCAAGGCCCAGGATAAAGCATCCCAATGCTGTTAAATACAGTTTTTTAGTGGGAAACCGGGTAATTAAAAATGCAGTCAGAGGCATCATGATTCCCATCGCCAGGGAGTAACCGCTGGTCAGCCACTGTCCTGTTGTAACGCTGACTTTAAAGTCTTCCAAAATAGGCGGAAGCGCTGTAGTCAGGGCAGTTGCCAGCATAGAAGAGGCAATGCTGGATATGAGAATATTAATGAAAATAAACGTTCGTTTTTTACTTGCAAGAGTAGTTTTATTGGTCATGGTTCTTTTCCTCGCTGTTAATATGATGGTGCATTTTTAGAAGAATGCAGTAAAACTGCTGCTTTTCTTCCTCAGTCAAAGGGGACAGCAGGTTGGAGTGAAATTT
>CAUEYG010000318.1 GCA_959021945.1 uncultured Eubacteriales bacterium
ATTTTTTAAATTTACACCCTTTAAAAAAGGATATGCTGTAATCTTTTCAATAACAGGCACTACTCGCTGAATTTCTTCCTCTTCTGTAATAACCTGGTGACCAGGGCGGGTGGATTCCCCTCCTACATCAATAAGGTCAGCCCCTTCTTTTATCATCTCTTCCGCATGAAAAAGGGCGGCATCCAGTTTGTCAAACCTGCCCCCGTCTGAGAAGGAGTCTGGGGTCACATTGAGTATCCCCATAATGTAAGTTTTATGTTCTGTATCAAAGTGTCGATTTCCAATTTTCATATACCTGCTCCTCTATGTATGAATGTCTAAATTCATTTTATCTTCCGGCCATTTGCATTCTTTGCGCGCTTTGCAGCAAAAGCAGTTTCTTGATCCCTTGTCCGCTCTGTAGATCAGGCTGCTGAAACTGTTTTTCTGTGCTCCGTCTTGTTCCCTGTGTGACAGAATAGCAGAAACGATCATGGACCGTTCTTGTTGGGAAAAACCGCACTCAGAAAGAATCTTTTCCGCCATAGATGCTCCCGCTTGCTGGTGGGGAATTTGTTCTGTATACTCCATGGCTCTTCCAATATCGTGCAAAAGGGCTGCGCTGTAAATAATGGTTTTGGGTATTGCGAGCTCCTTCTCCAAACTGTCGATGTAGGCTAATCTTGCCACTGCCAGAAAGTGGTCAAAATCATGTTTACAGAAAACCCTGTCCTTTTCCGCTTCTTCAATGGTTTTAACCGCATGCTGATAGTCTGGATGATGCAGAATTTTGTTGATTTGATTCATTTATTTCACCATTTGCAAAAAGGTCTGCTGCAGCGAATAGTCTTGGGCAAAAGCGCCTCTTACCATGGTGGTTACTGTCTTTGTGCCCGGTTTTTGTATGCCTCGCATGGTCATACACATGTGCTCAGCTTCGATCATGACCATGACTCCTTTTGGATGCAGGTACTGTTCCATGGCGTCGGCAATCTGGGCTGTCATCTGTTCCTGCAGCTGAGGCCTTCTAGCGTACACTTCTACGGTTCTGGCCAACTTGGATAGGCCGGCTACTGTGCCGTTTGGAATATATGCCACATGGGCTTTTCCGTAAAACGGCAGCAAATGGTGCTCGCAGGTGGAGTAAAAGGTAATTTCTTTTTCTAAAACCATATTGTTGTTTTCAACGTGAAATTGTTTTTCCAAATGTTCCCTGGCGTCTTGTCCCATTCCTGCATATAGTTCTTCACACATTCGCGCTACTCGCTGAGGGGTCTCCAGCAGGCCTTCCCTGCTTGGGTCCTCGCCGATTCCTTCCAGGAGCAGGCGGACGCCTTCTTCAATTTTCTTTTGATCCATGTTTTGTCTCCTTTTCTTTTCCCCGGAGAACAAAAAAAACTGGCCATCTTGTACAGGGGTATAAGAACCTGCCCCTTCACATACAGGATGCCAGAGATTCTGCTGCAACGGGTGCGAAGCATATACCGCAAGCAGCCTTGTGCGGCGCTTTTCGTTTCAGCGGCAACTCCCCATCCGCCGAACACTTTACGCATATGCTCCTATTTTGCATGTTATAAACTTCAATCTTCATTATAGTACAAATTGGAGAAAAAACAAGGTTGGAAAAATACAATTCTTGTGCTATTCTATTTCCAGCAAAGTAAACAGAAAGCGAATAAAAACCATGAACACGAGAAAAAAATTATTGATTTTAACGACAGGCGGCACTATCGCCTCTGTAAAAACGCCTCACGGCTTGATACCTGGACTTACTTCTGAGGAACTGCTGTCTTATCTTCCTGAAATAGGAACTGATTTTCTGCTGACAACAAAGGCAGTGTGCAATCTGGACAGCACGGACATTACGCCAAAGCACTGGCTGATTCTGGCCCAGGCAATAAGAGAAGAATATAACGATTACGATGGCTTTGTCATCTGCCATGGGACAGATACCATGGCTTACACAGCAGCGGCTCTGTCCTACCTGATTCAGCACTCTTCCAAACCCATTGTACTGACTGGCGCGCAGAGACCCATTGGCTCAGAAATTACAGACGCCAAAGCCAATCTGCGGGACAGTATCCTCTTTGCCGCGGACCCTCAATCCCGAGGTGTTCAAATTGTTTTTGACGGAAAGGTTATTATCGGAACAAGGGCAAAAAAAACAAAGACCCTCAGCTATGCTGCCTTTTCCAGCATCAACTACCCGGTCCTTGCCACTATCCAGGATGGGAGAATTATTCGGTACCTGCCTCCCAGCATTGAAAAAAATCCGGTGACCTTTTATGACAAGCTCAATCCAAAAGTCTTTTTACTAAAATTGACGCCCGGAATCTCACCTTTGCTTTTAGAAACGATTTTTTCCCATTATGACTGTATTATTATTGAAAGTTTCGGAGTGGGCGGAATCCCTGACAGCTTGGAAAAGGAACTGTTTGCCCAGCTTGACCGATATGCTCCTGAAGAAAAAATCCTGGTAATGACAACCCAGGTAACTTATGAAGGCAGCAATGTGGAAACCTATGAAGTAGGCCGCCGTCTCCATGAGTCCTACAGCATCCTAGAGGCCAAGGACATGACCCTGGAAGCAGTTCTGACAAAGATGATGTGGATTATGGCAGAGGAGCGCCTAACCTGGCCTGACATCTGCCGCAAGTTTTCTATGCCAATCAATTCCGATACACTGTGCTAATCATGACCTATTTTTCTCTTTGCTTCTCAAGCACGTTTAAAATCTGTTCGCAGGCCAATTTCTGCGCATAACTGGAAACAGCTAGACGCAGGGCCATATCAGAGAGCTGCTCCTGGGTTTCACTATCCTCTACAAGAGCTGATATCTTTTCAAACTCCTTGTCCAGGATACCTGTATATTTTTCATAAAATCCATGAACCTCTTCCTGGCTCCCTTCTTTGATATGCAGGTCCAGCAGCTCTCCTGCATCGGTTACGGACAGAACCTGCTTTAAAAGGCAGATAGCCGTCAAATAGGCAATATGCTCTCTGCTGTATTTCTTTCCCTTGGCCCTGGGCAGCAGACCTTTTTTAATATAATTGTTGATCATAGCAGATGTTAAATTTTCGTTCAATTCCAAACCCGGGTGCTGCCTTGGCATATAGCTGAGCACCTGGTCCATGTATAAATCAATGTCTGGAATATCCTCCCATCTTCCAGGCCGTTTTTCCTTTAAGATTTGTTTAATTATTTCCATAAATTTACCTCTTACTGCGCATAACTATTTTTTCTCATGCCATTATATAGTATATAAGAATCTTTGTAAACAGTATTGACGTTATTGTTATTACATAATATAATATTAAATATCAGATTATATAATATTCAACATTTCAAAAGGGGGAATTGAATATGAAAATATGCGTTTTA
>CAUEYG010000319.1 GCA_959021945.1 uncultured Eubacteriales bacterium
ATAAGGGTCTTGAGGAGATTCAGGAGAAAAATAATGTGGGTCAAAAACTGCATAATAGCACCGCCTTTCATGGATGGGTGGATAAAAACGCGGCTTGGAGCACGGACATTTAATAAAACTGCAAGCTGCAGAGGGCTTTCCGCTGCTGCTCAAGCCGCCGTATGGAACAATGCCCTCATTTCATCTATCATTTTTGATTGATGAATGATAGATGAAATGATATGAGCAAACACAAAAAGTGTTCGACGGAAACAAAAAAGCCGACTGCTTTTCGGCAATCGGCAAATCATAATCAAAGCTATATAGCTGTTTTTATAAGTCGGCGAACAGGAACCTTATGATAAACATCAAGGATGCGTTTTTCTCCATTTCGCCAAAAGGGGTTCATATAATAACAATCGCATTCTTTACAATACCAAATGTATTCAGCTTCTCCGTTGATCTCTAATGTGAATGCCTTCATTTTTAGAAGCGGATGCCACGGGCAATGTTTCTGAAGCTTTTCTTTTTGACGATCAGCTTTGCAAAGTCCAAAAAGCTTACCACATTTTAGAGGGGGCGGATTAAACTTAAAACGACTATCAATGGGATTTTCTATATAATCATTGAAGTTTGATAATCCAAGTTGATTGAGAGGTCTATAATGAAGCCCTGCATTATGTTGATTTTTTGCCATTATAACAATCCTTTCTCAAGCAAGCATTTTGCCCTCCAGATAGGAGCAGCGGAGATAATCAGGATTGGTGTAGTATACGTTGGAATTGAAATCGGAGATCTCATCCGTGATAAACGACGAAAAAACATCCAGAATTGCCTGTGCAGCATCTTCATCTTTCATGGTGGACAGCACCAGCCCCTGATACAGCATTCCGATGGAGGTTGCAGAAGGGACCGTATAGCGGCACTCCGCAGCAGTATCAAAATCCCCATCCGGGATGTTGAGATCTTCAATCAGTTCATCTGAAACCTGCTCAAAGGACAGACAGTGGTTTACTTCTGCCAGCCGGAGCTGCCGTTCGATGCCGGCTTTTGTGAAGTGACGGATCACATCCTGCCGATGATTTTTGGTCTTACGGGCGATGGTCTCGATCAGGCTGCAAACGTAGAGAACATCATTTTTCTGCTTTTCGGTCATGGATGGATTCACTCCTCTCAAAGGTCAGGCAGTGCAAAGCGTTTACGGTATGAAAGCTGATCTGGTGTGTTGGATGCTTGAACTTCGCCAATCAGCTCTGTCATTTCGGTGCGTGTGAGATCTTTGACCTCTGGGACAAGGCTCTCAATCGTGCCGCCCAGATTGCAAAGGCGGTGGGTGCGTTTCTTGCGTTCGCCTTTCTCATAGTGTTTCTTCCTCTGTTCCAATCTTTGGAGTTTGTGCTGTTCCTGAAGAAGCTGTGCTTCGGCTCGCTCTTTTTCGGCTCTAAGCTGTTCAAGGATTTTCGGTTTTGTCATTGTGCTTGACCTCCTTTTTTGATAATGGGTATAAAAAAGACCGCCGACTTTTTCACATGACGATGTGTGTCAACGGTCTATTTTTCCGTATTTACTTGTTAATCTCGGTATGACAAACTGGAAGTTATCGCTTTACTTTTGTTGTATCTTAGCCAAAATACTTTCTATTACAAGTGTTACTGTTATAAGGGCTCCTACAAGGGTATAGTAGTTTAAGCCATACATCAATGGCAAAAGAGAAATAACTACCGTAATAATGGAAAGGACAAACAATGCTTTGAGAACACCTTTCTTCTTCAATGAAAACAATGAAAGTAAGAAGATGGCAACAGTAAGTGTGGCTGTAATAAGTGGAGCAAAATTTGCATAGCCAAACGGTGTAAGGCTAAAGTATGAGAATGTTTCTTTTGCTCTTTCTGTTGGAGATGTTGCAAAAATACAAACTGCTCCCAAGGGTAATAATTCTAACACTATTGTTAAAGCTGGCAAAACCGCTAAGCAGACTTTCTTCATGTTGTATATCTCCTTTACAAATATCGATTTGTTGATATCAAACTTGCTGGCGGCGAACAGCATTTCATGCTGTTTGCGGACGGCAAGTCCACAGGGGATAGCCGCTTTAGCGGCGCAAGGGGGTGTAGCCACCTTGACGGAACGAAGTGACGCAACATTCTCGGTCGAGCAGTTTTCTTCTGCTGACCGGGAATGAAGCTCCGCAGGACGCACTACTCTCGATAGAGAGTATAGAAGTGCGCCCTTTAGTTCCTAAAGGTTTTTTATCAGTGCGACAAACTTGAATTTGTCAGGTCTTTCCTGTTTTTTGCAAAATACGATGGTATATAGGAGTACCCGGTTCTGGTGCTGTGATTGGGATCAATAACCCATCTTTAATAAATTGTTCAATGCGCAGAGCAATCCATGCATCACCGATTCCAAGCCGATATTTCCCCAGTACCTGTCCGACAAGCCGAGCCTCGTTAAATTCATTTTCTTGTTTCTCTAATTCTCGAAGGATAAATGTATCATATAGACATTCTGGGGCGCTGACCAATTTACCATTTAGCACAGCACGAAGTGTTGCATTTTCCTGTTGGAGTTCTACCCAATGACTTGCCAGACTGCGAAGAAGATTTACGGGCAATTTCTTCTCTAATAATGCCATTTCCCCAAAACGATAAGGCTCAATCTCTCCCCAGCCGGTATATTGGACGATACAACCGTCTGGTCTTTTTTCCCACTCTGGAAGTTCCACAACAGTAACATCCAACTTTTCCAGCCCAACCGGACGCAGTTGTTCCATGAGCCAATACAATCCGCACATCGCATCTGGTTCACGGCTTGCCCAGATGCGAATCGGCTCTCCGTTTTGAACCTGTTTC
Organism: uncultured Eubacteriales bacterium; assembly: GCA_959021945.1. GTDB lineage: Bacteria > Bacillota > Clostridia > Peptostreptococcales > Anaerovoracaceae > Hominibacterium. The sequence continues at coordinate 2,832 of CAUEYG010000319.1, forward strand.
AGTAGCTCAGCATAACTCTTGCGGGCGGTGTCCAGCATCTCCTCCACAACCTGAGATGCTATATCAGGAAAAGTTCCTGTCAACAGGGAGATTGCTTCCTCTCGCTCTGTCCCGATTCCGGTTTGGGAAATATGTCCGACAGATAGAGCCAGTGGAAGATTAACGATGTTCTCTCGTTTGCCCTCAAAGGGGACAGCATTTTCCCAGCCCCGTCGCTCCCGCTCCTCCGCTTCCCGCTGAAACTTTTCAATTTCTGCCTGCGGAATCGTTGCATTTTGTTCTCCGTCCTCGTTGGCAAAAATGACAGCAGTGGCACCGCCCACGCTGTGTTGATGCCCGATTGCCACGAGCATTGCGCCCGCAACACTATCACTGAATACCACTTCTAACATGATATGCCTTCTTCCTGCTCTTATTTAATACCATAATATTCTAAATTCCGATTTGTTGCTCAATTTCGTATTCAAATTATACCATAAAACTTGTGAACAATTCTACCGCAACTTTGGACTATATGAGAAAAGTC
>CAUEYG010000320.1 GCA_959021945.1 uncultured Eubacteriales bacterium
CTGAAGACGGAGCGCACTTCTTATGAAATGGAGGTGCCGGAGGGCAGAGCCATTGATGAAGCCATGATTAACCAGCTGGAATCAGGAGCCATTGAAAAAATTGAAACCATGCTCAAGGAATCGTCAGGAGAAGCCTACAAGCAGTTTTATTTGGTAGGGTACAACACGGTACAGTATTATTTAGACGAGTACCCTATTTCCAGCCTGACTGACCATCATGGTTCTAAAATAAAAGCTGATATTCTCGCTACCTTTTTGCCGAGTGAAGTAGTAGAAAGTTTGTATACGGCTATGCAGCAGGCAGGGCTGGAAGTGGCCAGTCTGACCTTGGAGCCTATTGCAGCCATTAATGCGGCTATCCCGGAAAACCTGCGTCTGCTCAATCTGGCCTTTGCAGATATTGGGGCGGGAACCTCAGACATTGCCGTATGCAAGGATGGAAACATTGTAGGCTATACAATGGCAACCATTGCAGGCGATGAAATTACAGAAGCGCTGATGAAAGAATATCTTATTGATTTTGAAACAGCTGAGCAGATCAAATATGATCTGGAAACGAAAAAGGAAATTTACTTTACAGATATTATGGGGTTCGAGCAGGCTCTGGCAGCAGAGACGATCCTGGAAAGTCTTTCAGGGTGCATTTCCCATCTGTGCAAGGAAATTGGAGAAAAGATTACCGAGGTGAACGGAGGCGTTCCGTCCGCTGTATTTTTGGCCGGAGGCGGCAGCAAGTTACGGGGAGTTTTAGAAGGGGTTACAGAAGCTCTGCAGATGGATGAGAAAAGAGTTGCTATTGCAGGCAACAATTTTAAGGCAAGCGCTTTTTCCAAAGAGTATGATTTGAACAGCCCGGAATACGCTACACCTCTGGGGATTGCTGTTTCTACAGGGCTGAATATGATTAATGACAGCTACCATGTTATGCTGAATGGAAGGCGGGCAAGGCTGTTTTGCAATGGACAGCTTAACGTGCGCAATGTACTGACTATGAACGGCTATCAATACAGGGACTTATTCGGACGTTCGGGAGCCAGCTTGATCCTTACTGTCAACGGAAAGAGAACAGTGCTTTATGGACAGCCTGCAACTAACTCCATATTAACTCTCAACGGGCAGGCGGCCAGCATTGAAGACTTAGTGAGAGCAGGAGATGTGTTGGACTTTATTCCGGCTAAATCGGGAGAGGCTGCCCAGGCCAAAGTCAGTGATATCATAAAAGGAGACGGACAAGGGCTTTCTGTTACTGTAAACGGGGCTCCTGCATCTCTGGATACAGATTTGAAAACAGGCGATGTGATTGTGACGGAAGCAAGAAGGGCAGAACAGCAGCCTGCTGTAGAAACAAAGGCAGTGAAGGCTGCGGAGCCTGGGGAGCCTGAGGAAGAGCCGGAACCTTCACCAGAATCTCCTTTGGAAACTGCCGGGACAGAGTCAGACCAAGAGGACACAGCTGTTCATCAGGCGGAGATGGCGCCTCTGGAAGAAATTGCGCCCAAGGGAATTACATGGCACTTTACTTTAAATGACAAGCCGGTGACGTTCCCTGCTAAACCGGACAATGCTCCGTATCTGCTGCTGGATATGCTGCAGCACTCAGGGCTGGATTTTGATAATTTGACTTCTCCTGTGGTGCTGGCTGTAAACGGCCTTCCAGGAATCTTTCAGCAGGAGCTGAGACAAAATGATTCCATCATTATTAAGCAGGATGAGTGATAAAAAAGTTAGAATGGTTTTCTGTTATTGACAAGTTCTGCGTGGATATGCTAGTATAAAACAGTTCAAATAGGGCTATAGATTTTCCTGTTTCTGAGTAATAAACAGGCGCGTCTATAGTCTTTTTGTTTGGCTGATTATAAAGTGGGAGCTTGGCCCTGGGTCTAGCTCTCTGAAAAGAAAAAGAAGGAGTTTTTTATATGGTGCAGACAGAAAATCGTATGGGGACGCAGCCTATTATGCCTCTTTTGATGACCATGTCCATACCGGCCATGGTTTCTATGCTGATACAGTCTTTGTATAATATTGTGGACAGTCTCTTTGTAGGAAGGCTGAGCCAAGAAGCGCTGACAGCCGTGTCTATTGTATTTCCTCTTCAGAATTTAGTATTGGCAGTTGCTGTAGGAACGGGCGTAGGCCTTAACGCCAGCATTGCCAGGAGCCTGGGAGAAAAAAATCAAAGAGAGGTAGATGAGGCGGCATCTCATGGTATGATTCTCACTTTTTTTCATATTGCAGGGTTTGTGCTGCTGGGGCTGCTGGGTTCAAAGTGGTTTGTCGGGTTGTTTACGGATTCGGCTGCTATTTTGAAAATGGGATGCGATTATAGCTATATTGTAATTTGTCTTTCCGGCGCAAGCCTAGTCCATATTTTGATTGAAAAGATCTTTCAAGCAACGGGACGTATGATGATGCCTATGATTATGCAGATTGTAGGGGCTGTTGTGAATATTATACTGGACCCTATTATGATCTTTGGCTTATTTGGGTTTCCTGCTTTAGGGGTAAAAGGGGCGGCTATTGCTACTGTCATTGGACAGTGCTGCGCCTGCGGGCTGGCATTGATCCTGTATGCAAAAAGGGACTGCGGGGTCCACATCCGGCTGAAAGGATTTAAATGGAATAAAAAGATGGTAAAGCGTCTGTATGGTGTTGCGATTCCTTCCGGGCTGCTTATGTCTATGCCATCCCTTCTGGTAGGTTTGCTCAATGGTATTCTGGCCAGCATCTCCCAGCTGGCAGTGGCTGTTTTTGGTATTTATTTTAAGCTGCAGACTTTTGTCTATATGCCCACTAATGGATTGATTCAGGGAATGCGACCCATTATCAGCTATAATTATGGAGCGCAAAACTATAAAAGAATGCGCCATACGCTGCATTGCTCCATTGGGGTGACGGCAGGCATTATGGCAGTGGGAACGGCTCTGTTTTTATTTGGGGCAGAGTGGATCCTGCTAATGTTTGGCGGTACGGAAGAAATGCTGGGTATGGGCGTCAGCGCCTTTCGCATTATTTGTATTGGCTTTTTATTTTCCTCTTTTGGTGTCATTGTGGCAGGCGCTTTTGAGGCCCTGGGGAAAGGCGGTCACTCTTTGATTATTTCCCTGCTGAGGCAGATGGTGATTATTCCGCCCCTTGCCTTTCTTTTCGTGCGTTTTACCAGCTTGGGACTGATTGGAGTGTGGGTGACATTTCCTATTGCAGAATTCATTGCGTCTGTAGCAGCGGCTTTCCTTTATCATCGGGTATGGAAAAGGATTGAATGTGAAGAGCTGTAGAAAAATCGGGTAGGAGCTTCCTGTATACTTTAAAGAGTAAGGGGGGTTGACCAAAAAGAATACCT
>CAUEYG010000321.1 GCA_959021945.1 uncultured Eubacteriales bacterium
CTCCCGTGCAGGCCTCTGGTCAACCGTACTTTCCTGGCGCTTGCACTGGAAAATGGGCTTGATTTGCCTATCCTTAACCCTAACGATGAAGACATGATGGGAACCATTTATTCTTTTGAAATGCTCTGTAACCGTGATAAAAATGCGGAGGCTTTTATCAATAGATACAGTGATGCGTCTCTGGGCAGTGTAACGAGAAACACACCTGAGGAAAAGACAGCTTCCCGGCAGGGAGAGACAGGTGATGTTTTCTATTGCCTGGAAAAGGGAATGAAAGCAGATACCATACATGCTGTAGAAGAACTGCTGAAAACAAAAGATGAAATGACAGTAGTGAACGATTACTTGATCCCAGCTCTGGACAAGGTAGGGCAAGGCTTTGAAAAAGGTACGATTTTTTTGCCCCAAATGATGCAGGCGGCTACTGCAGCTCAGGGAGGCTTTGAACTGATTAAGGAGCGTCTTGCCGGCAGCGGACAAAAGCAGGTATCAAAAGGAAAGGTTGTCATTGCTACAGTAAAAGGTGATATCCATGATATTGGGAAAAACATTGTCAAAGTGATTATGGAAAACTACGGATTTGACATGATTGACTTGGGAAGAGATGTTCCTATTGAGACGGTTGTGAAGATAGTAGTAGAAAAAGGCATCAAGCTTGTTGGCCTCAGCGCCCTGATGACAACTACCCTAAAGAGCATGGAAGAAACCATTGCTGCAGTGCGTAAGGCAGCCCCTGAATGCCGATTTATGGTAGGAGGAGCAGTGCTGACTCCTGATTATGCGGAAAAGATCGGTGCAGATTATTATTGCAAAGATGCGATGAAATCCGTAGAAGCGGCAAAAGAAGTCTTTGGCCTTTAACGCATGTGAACACATGAAAAGAGACTGTCGTCTCAAGATTTGTTTCTCTTAATGCGGCAGTCCCTTGTGTGCTTTAAGAGGAGCGGTTTATTGAAAAGAAACCCGTTCTTCAAAAGCCTTTCTGGTATTCTGCTTTACTGGACCTGCCGGTTTTCCTACAGGCAAAATTGTTCTTACTGTCTTTGCTTGAGGAAGGCCTAACAGCTCTTTTATTTTTTCGCTGTTTTCCCCGGTGTTGGTATCGCCATCCATCCATACGGAGGCGTACCCAAGCGCTGTGATAGCCAGGAGCAGTGTCTCTGTGGCAGAGGCATAATCTTCAATTTCAAAGCAATAACCGTCCGCTTCCACCCTTTCAGAAGCCACTACAATAATAGCCGGAGCTGTTTCCGTTGCTTCAGATGGCATGAGGGCTGCGATCTGCTTTCTTTTTTCTGCATCTGTGACTACAATAAAGCTGGTTGTTTGAAGATTGTATCCTGACGGAGCTTTAATAGCGGCTTCCAGCATTTTTTTCATATCTGCTTGGGGGACTTCCTCAGCCTGAAATTTACCCCGATAACTTCCCCGAGCTGCTACTGTTTCAAAAAAATCCATGATTATTTCCTCCTTTGTAATTCTTGGATATTTTCATTATACCTGGATAAAGATAAAATTTCCACATAAAAGTGAAATACACAAAGTATTGACAATGTGAATTTGGGTGATACAATATATAGTGCGTTACCCAAATAAGGAGAAGATAACTATGAAGATTAACAAAAATGCAGAAATGGTATTAGAGCAGCGGTATCTGATCAAGGATGAAGAGGGAAAGCCTGTTGAAACAGTTGACGGACTTTTTCATCGAGTTGCAAAGGCAATTGCAGCATCAGATGCTTTACATGATAAAACAGCTGATTGCAGTGAAACGGAACAACTATTTTATGAGATGATGACGAACCTGGAATTCTTGCCTAACTCCCCTACTTTAATGAATGCCGGTAGGGACTTGGGCCAGCTTTCCGCTTGTTTTGTCCTGCCTGTAGAGGACAGCATGGAATCCATCTTTGAGGCTATCAAACAAGCGGCGTTGATTCATAAGAGCGGCGGAGGAACCGGGTTTTCTTTTTCCAGACTGCGCCCGGAAGGCAGTACTGTTAACTCCACAGGAGGTGTAGCCAGCGGCCCCATTAGCTTTATGAAGGTGTTCAATATGGCAACGGAAGCCATTAAACAAGGAGGTTCTCGCAGAGGTGCAAACATGGGAATCCTCCGGGTGGACCATCCGGATATTCTGAAATTTATCGACTGTAAAGCAGATAATACAGAGATCAATAATTTTAACCTTTCCGTAGGCTTGACAGAAGCATTTATGAAAGCTGCAGAGGAAGGTAGGGACTACCAGCTAGTTGACCCTCATACAGGAGAAATGGTACAAAGGCTCAACGCAAAAGTTGTATTTAATAAAATTGTAGATGCAGCATGGAGAAACGGAGAGCCGGGAATTATTTTCCTGGACCGGCTCAACAGGGACAATATTGTGCCGGAGCAGGGAAATATTGAAGCTACCAATCCCTGTGGGGAACAGCCTTTACTTCCACACGAAAGCTGTAATCTAGGCTCCATCAACCTGACCAAAATGGTCAAGGAAACAGGCGGAAATGTGGAATTCGACTGGAACAAATTAGAAAAAACGGTGAAAAATGCAGTTCATTTCCTGGACAATGTGATTGACGCCAACAAGTATCCCCTGAAACAGATCGAAGAAACGACAAAGCAGACTAGAAAAATCGGTCTGGGCGTCATGGGCTGGGCAGACAGCCTGCTGATGATGGGGATTCCTTATAACACGGAAGAGGCTGTTCAGTTAGGGGAAAAGGTGATGACCTTTATTACGGAAAAGGGAAGAGAAGCCAGTCAGGCTCTGGCGCAGCAGAGGGGCGCATTCCCACTGTTTGAAAAGAGCATCCTTTCTCAGGATAAACCTCAGAGAAACGGGACTATTACAACCATTGCTCCTACTGGAACCTTATCCATTATCGGAGGCTGTTCTTCCGGTGTAGAGCCTATTTTCGCCTATGTGTTTATCCGCAACATTATGGATGGCACAGAATTGTTGGAAGTAAATCCGGTGTTAAAAGCAGAGCTGGAAAAGAGAGGGATTTACTCAGAAGAGCTGATGCGGCGCATTGCGCAGGAAGGTGCAGTAAGCCATATAAAGGAGCTGCCGGAAGACATCCGTAGGGTCTTTGTTTCGACCCACGACATCAGCCCGGAATATCACGTGAGGATGCAGGCGGCCTTTCAGAGAGCTACGGACAACGCAGTATCTAAAACAGTAAACTTCAGCAATCATGCCACAAGAGAAGATGTGGCCAAAGTTTACTCTCTGGCTTTTTCTCTGGGATGCAAGGGTGTTACTATTTATCGGGATGGCAGCAGAGATGAGCAGGTTCTCAATATCGGCAAGGTAAAGCGGAGTGAACAAACAGA
>CAUEYG010000322.1 GCA_959021945.1 uncultured Eubacteriales bacterium
AAAAGTTCCTGCAGCTCCTCCTAAGAAAAAAAGGGGCAGCCTGAAAGATTACTTTAAGGGTGTCAAAGTAGAAATGAAAAAGGTAGTATGGCCTACGAGAAAGGAACTGGGTTCCTACACCGCGGTCGTACTGGTTACTTGTGCAGTTTTTGCTGTAGCTTTCTGGGCGATTGATACGGGATTCCTGGCAGCGTTAAAGGGACTGCTGGGTATTACTATGTAATGAAAAAAGGACTGAAGGTACAATGGGTGAGATAGAAAAGGACACTATGGCAGAAGCCCCTGCAGAGGAAATTGCAGAGACGGCTGCTGAGGCGGAAATGGCGGAGGATGCTCCGCAGGAAGAGCCTCCTAAGAAGAAGCTGGACCTTGAAGGGCTGGAAGGCCTCAGAGGCGACGGAGAAGCGAAATGGTATGTAGTGCATACTTACTCCGGCCACGAAAACACGGTGAAAGTAAATATCGAGAAGATCGTTGAAAACCGAGGAATGCAGGATCTGATTCTTGACGTTGTTGTACCTACGGAAGACATGGTAGAGATTGAAAACGGACAGCGCAAAATCAAAACAAGGAAAATGTTTCCTGGATATGTAATTGTAAAAATGATTGTTACCAACGAATCCTGGTATCTGGTTCGAAATACCCAGGGCGTTACAGGTTTCGTAGGTCATGGCTCCGATCCGATCCCTCTTTCCACAGAAGAGGTGAGAAGAATGGGAATTGAGAAAATATACATTGATCTGGATGTAGAAGTCGGTGACAGTGTGAAAGTAATTAACGGACCATTTGAAAGCTTTATGGGAGTAGTCGAAGAGGTCAATATGGAAAAACAAACACTGAAAGCAAGGATTTCTATGTTTGGACGAGATACGCCTGTGGAGCTTGACTTCGCACAGGTAGATAAAATCTAAAAGAAAGGAGAAACAACATGGCTAAGAAAGTAGAAGGTTACATTAAACTTCAGATTCCGGCCGGCAATGCAAACCCTGCTCCGCCAGTAGGCCCTGCTTTAGGTCAGCACGGCGTAAATATTATGGACTTTTGTAAACAGTTCAACGCCAAGACCCAGGACCAGCCAGGCATGATCATTCCTGTAGTAATCACAGTTTACGCAGACAGATCGTTTTCATTTATTTGTAAAACACCGCCTGCTGCAGTACTGTTAAAGAAAGCCGCAGGACTTGATACTGCTTCCGGTGAGCCTAACAAAAACAAGGTGGCTACACTGACAAGAGCGCAGGCTGAGGAAATTGCAAAGACAAAGATGCCGGACCTGAACGCAGCAAACCTTGAATCAGCAACAGCGATGATCAAGGGAACTGCCAGGAGCATGGGAATCGTTATCGAAGACTAGTAGAGTGGGAGGCAAATGCCGTTAGTACCACAGGGAGGTTTAAAATGCCTAAAAGAGGTAAAAACTACAAAGAAGCGTTAAAAGCTTACGACAGACAGTCTGTCTATGATGCAGCTGAGGCTATGGACATCATTACAAAGACAGCAAAAGCCAAATTTGATGAAACAATCGAAGCACACATCAGACTTGGCGTAGATGGAAGACACGCTGACCAGCAAGTAAGAGGCGCCATCGTTCTTCCACATGGAACAGGAAAAACAAAGAGAGTATTAGTATTTGCCAAAGGGCCAAAGGCTTCAGAGGCAGAAGCAGCAGGAGCTGATTTTGTCGGCGCCGAAGAAATGGCGCAGAGAATTCAGTCTGAAGGCTGGTTTGATTTTGATGTTGTAATTGCAACTCCGGACATGATGGGTGTTGTAGGCCGTCTTGGTAAAATCCTAGGGCCAAAAGGCCTGATGCCAAACCCAAAATCAGGCACCGTTACTATGGATGTTGAAAAAGCCATCCAGGAAGTAAAAGCGGGTAAAGTAGAATATCGTCTGGACAAGAGCAACATTATCCATACTCCGATTGGAAAAGCTTCTTTCGGAAAGGAAAAGCTGGCGGACAATTTCAACGCCTTGATGGAAGCAATCATCAAAGCTAAGCCTGCAGCAGCAAAAGGTCAGTACTTGAAGAGCGTAACGGTTGCTTCAACAATGGGACCAGGGGTCAAAGTCAACGCCCAAAAACTTGGCTAAGACCTGAAACTGAATTAAGAATAATAACCGTAGACAGCGGGGGCGGCGTTAATATGCGCAGGCTTAATCATCCCGCCGAGGTACAATATAAATGATTGTATATTGGCCTTGATTTGTCTTTACAAACCAAGGCTTTTCATTTACATCGTACCAGGAAAGAAATCTCAAGAAAGGAGAGAAAAGTATGTCAAAAGAAGCATGGCAGGAAAAACAGATCATTATTGATGAGATCAAAGAAAAGCTGGAAAAAGCCAAGTCTGCTGTTGTAGTTGATTACATGGGAATTACAGTAGCACAGGCGGACGCTATGAGAAAAAAGCTTCGCGAGGCTGATATCGACTACACTGTATACAAGAACACCCTGGCAAAGAGAGCCATCGAAGGGACTCAGTATGAATCTCTTGGCGAAGTGCTCCAGGGACCTAGCGCCATCGCCATCAGCTATGATGACGCAACTGCACCGGCGAGAGTTATCAATGAAGTGATCGAAGACTATAAAAAGATGGAATTTAAAGCAGGTATTATTGAAGGTGACTTTTTTGACGCAGAAGGCGTAAAACAGATTGCTAAGATTCCGTCAAGAGATACACTCATTGCAAAGTTTATGGGAAGCATTCAATCCCCAATTACAAACTTTGCCCGTGTGCTTAATCAGATTGCTGAAAAAGGCGATGCTGATGGAGCAGAAGCTGCTGCTGAGTAAGGCGGAAGCATAAAATAAAAACTACGTTTAATAAGAACTGAAAAATATAGGAGGAATATAGAATGGCAAAATTAACAACAGCTGAATTTATTGAAGCGATAAAAGAATTATCCGTACTGGAATTAAATGAACTGGTAAAAGCTTGTGAAGAAGAGTTCGGCGTATCTGCAGCAGCAGGTGTTGTAGTAGCGGCAGCTGATGGCGGAGCAGCAGGCGGAGCAGAAGAACAGACTGAATTTACAGTAGTTCTGGCAGAAGTTGGCGGAGAAAAGATCAAGGTTATCAAGGCTGTAAGAGAAATCACAGGCCTGGGCCTGAAAGAAGCCAAGGAACTGGTAGACGGAGCACCATCCAACGTAAAAGAAGGGGTGGAAAAAGCAGAAGCAGAAGCGATCAAAGGCCAGCTAGAAGAAGTTGGAGCAAAAGTAGAGCTGAAATAAGCCAAGCAAACGATCTCGTATTTAACGCAGCAGGAGAGGAAGCATTCCCTCCTGCTGCGTTCGTTTTAGAAGTTTCATTAATTTTCCAAAAATC
>CAUEYG010000323.1 GCA_959021945.1 uncultured Eubacteriales bacterium
TGAGATTTGATTATGTAAGAAGGAGGCTCTGCAAATTACAGAGTCTCCTTCAATTTAGCGCCTGTTTTATCCCTTACTTGTCCACGACACCCCAGGGATTTGGGTAATCATTAAGCCGCAGGTGGCTGGCCTGCTTCTCAGGAATTTCACCTCCACTTCGTTTGGTCTTACCCATGGCCTGCGACGGTTGTTATCACGCTCGGACTATGGCTGTAAGAGAGCTTTCCTCCTTGTTATGCCATGACCGGATGCCATCCGATGTATTCCAGCCTGATATATTTCTGATAAACCGCAAACTCATCTATACAGCAAAAATGGGTTGGCCTGTTATGTGAGTGGCAGCTCTCAGAAAATATACCGCTGATGTAGCGGCTATTACGCCCAAAGAGGATCAAACTTAATGATTCGTATATGAGGTTGTCAAGGTGCAAGTGAAAGGATTTCCCTCTCACTTGCTACTGCCACTTTTTTTAGAAATCTATAACCAACTTTTTTATTTTTTCTTCAATTTTTTTCAGACGCTTATGAGCTGCGGGCTGACTAATGCCATATCTTTTGGCTAATTGCAGTGTACTTGGCTTTTCCATGCCGTAATAATCCAAGATAAAAGAGCGTTCTTTCTGACTCAGCTGCTGCAAAGCACGGTGCAGATCGGCCATAAGAAGATTACAAATTGCTTGTTCCGCAGTATCAACAGATTCATCCACAAACAAATCTGTATCCTGATAACCTTCCTCTGTGCCGTCACGATCTCCCACATGAGAAGCCGGGAATATAGAGCGACTTTTCTCATGTTCCTGGAGATAGCGGCTGTGGCGGTCCTCCTGTTGGTATTTTTCAAAATCTTTGCGAGAACATTCCATGATAATGCGGTCATCTTCATCACGGAACATTTTGACTGTTTCAACAAAAAAGCGCCCAGTAAAGCAACCATTGCGGCGTGCCTTACTGAACGCTGAAAAACTGATTTCCTCCCATTCCTGTGGGCTGTTATTTTTCCAAATGAATACTCTCGTCATATCCTTTCCTCCGTTCAAATTCTTGGTAGTCAGCGAATTTGAACGGTGTCATGGATATTTTGCTATGTACGCCTCCCAGCGCATACCGGCCTCCTAATACCGGGCAAAGAAAAAGGCCGGAAGTGTTTTCACCTCCAGCCATGTTCCTGCCGCCATATTGCAGCAGGAATGAAAAAAGCCCGGTTAATGCCGGGCCTTATGTAGAAAAGTATTCAATTTAGCGCATTCCTGCCACTATAACAAGTATAGCAGGTCGGAAGTCGGAAGGGAGTAGGGATTAGGTCGGGGATTTGTCGGGATTTAGTCGGGATTTAGTCGGGGCAGCTCCTCCAGGACTTCTGGAATAGAATATCCAAACAAGCAAACAGAAAATAAATAGATGGCTTCTCGTTTTCGGTCATAAAAGACACTGCGCTCTATATTTAGTTCTTCCAGCAATTCTTTCTCTGTGCTGTTGAACCGATAGATGAATTGCTTAGTCAAAATTTCATAGTAAAGTTCTCCTCGATCCGGATACCGTTTCAGACGAAGGAGTGCACGGTCAATAATATTGACCAGCATTTGATTTTGAACAAGGCAGCAAACTTTTTCTTCAAAGGCTTGCAGTTCAATATCTGGTGCAAAATTTTCAAGATAGCAGAGGCCAGACTCTATATCTTGTTCTCCCATAATCCAAGCAGTTTCTTGTAATTCTTCTGCCCGTTCACTCAGAACCCAGACTACATCACGGTAAATCTTTAGAATCAGCTTACTTCTATGAAACGCAGCATCGCTGTTAAGCCCCAAAGCTGTTAGCCTGCTGTTACATTTTTGGATTGTTGTACTTTCTTTTCTCATAGAACATCCCTCCTTGTTCGCAATATTGCGAACATATTAGGTACAAAATAGCATCGCAGAGGAGAGTGAGAGAGGGCAGTGCCTCCCTCTATTCCCCCCTTTGGTTATATCAGGTTCCTGGATTTTAGACGAATCTGCATTGCTTGCTTGGAAACCTCAAAAATATTTGCCATTTCAGCAATGAGCTGTTCATCTGTCCGGCCTATTCTAAGCCGGTAAAAACATTTTTTGATCTGCGGTAAAGGCATCAGCAGAGCAGAGGCCAGGGTATCCGCCTGACGCTCAATTATGCCATGACTTTCGTCGGAAGAAACATTTCCGTTATAAGCAGCAACATCTCCAGTACCGGAGTACAACTTCTTATGTAGTACCCAATGAGCCAGCTCATGGGCACAGGTAAAACGGAGCCGCCCTAATTTTGACGGATCACAAAGCCGTTCATCAATTAAGATTGTACCGGCTCTTACTGCAATCATTCGATACTGTCTCTGTATCTGGTCATATAAAACAACGGCACCGTCATCGAAAATTGTTTCCCCTAATATCTTGGGGGTTTTTCTTAGTGTATGAAACTCCAGGATTAGATCAAACTTTGTCTCGATAATGGTTTCGATTGGCACAGGACATGGTTGCCCGGATAGCAGAGAGGGATCATATTCCATCAGGATTTTTCGCCCTACCGCCTCGATTGCTTCTGTACGGATTTGTGGAATTGACAAAGCTCTCCCCCCTATCGTTTACGCTCCTTTAGCATTTTCATAAATGTCTGCCATTCTTCATCGGTAGCGTCTACTTCTTTTGCCACACGCAAGGCTGCCCGAACAATATCTTTTTCCATGATATAGTCTGGCAAATCAGCAGATACTGTATTGCGTGATTTTGCAGCCAGATCCAAAAGCAACTCATGTTCTGATTTATCCAAATTCAGAAAGGCGGAGATGCGTTCCACAAAATCTCCATTGGGTGCAGGACGGCGGCTTTGTTCAATATCACACAGATAACCGTAAGCAATATTCAAATGCTTGGCTGTATCGCGTAAATTGAATTTGTGCGCCTTGCGTTTCTCGGCTATAAATGATCCAAAAGTTATATTGCCCACAGCATTCACCTCTCATTTGTTCGACGAACTGCGAACATCTTGCTTATATTGTATATCGAACATCCGTTCACTTCAAGGACAAAAATTCCATTTGAAAAGAGGTGTTAAAAATCAATAACACCTCTTTTGCACTATATAAATTCCTGAGCGATTTGCTGCATTTCCGTAATGCACTCTTTGGGAGAGAGAATTTTTATTTTCCCTTTGAATTTGAATATCCAGCCATAAAAAGTTCCACTGGGGTTCACTTCAATTTTGGCTGTGAAGTGTGTATCATCATACCTATTAACAGCAGCATCTTCTCCATAATGATCTATAATTACTCTCATCAATTCGTTTTCACATAGAAGGGTTACTTCCTTCGATGACTCCG
>CAUEYG010000324.1 GCA_959021945.1 uncultured Eubacteriales bacterium
TATGATTGAACAGGGAACAAAGGTAATAGAAGACAGTGATAACCTATGGGTGCTAGTAAAACTCAAGGATTTAACCTACGCTATTGACAGCAATTATGTACAGGCGATTTTTTTACTGGATAAAGAGATCACCTCCGCAGGTTCCAGTGACAATATTAACCTGGGAATCATTCCATTCCGGGACCAGGTAATCTCTGCCATTGATTTGCGGTGCTATATGGGACTGGAATCTTACGCCGAAGAGCAGGCTGAATTTGAAAGTATGTTAGATCATCGAAAACAGGATCATGTTCATTGGGTAGATGAGCTGAAACGCTGTCTGGAAACAGGAGAGACTTTTACCCTGGCCACTGACCCGCACAAATGCGCCTTTGGAATGTGGTACGACCATTATGTACCAGAGAACCATACAGTAGCCTTCCATCTTCGCAAGCTGGATGAACCTCACAAAGAGCTGCACGCCACTGCCAGCAGAGCCTTCGCATGCAAACGAGAATGCAATAGCTGCAGCAGAAATGAATGTTTATTTACGGAATTGGACAAGGCAACCCATCTATATATGCCTCGAGTTGTACAACTGATTGAGGAGGCGAAGCAGGTCTTCCGCGATAGCTATCGTAAGATGATCGTTGCCATTGGCGATGAAGAACGCATCTGCGGCCTTCTGGTAGACGATGTCCTCTCTGTAGAAGCCCTGCCTGAATTTCGAGAAAACAGTCATCTGTGCAAAACAGGTGATCATACAGTAATGCCCTTTGTAGGCCTTCGAGGAAAGGAACAGGAGATCGTTTTTGTCGTTAACCACAAAAGTCTGATAGAAACATACCATACACCAGAGGCGTAAAGCGTTTATCCTTTTTTCCATTTTCCGCTCTTGTAGCGTAGGACAAAGCAGACCGCCCTGAACATCCAGTCTATGGTCATGGCAATCCATACGCCGAAAAGTTCAAGGTGCAGATAAATTCCCAGGAAATAACTAAATGCCACCCGGAAAATCCACATGGAAATGATGGATATAACCATGGTCAAGGCTACATCGTTGGATGCCCTCAAAGTGTAAGGCAGAGTAAAAGATAGCGGCCAGATTGTCACTGCACAGATGGAATGATAGATCAGGATTTGTTTCGCATACTGGCTGGCTTCATCAGACAATCCATAAATATGTAAAATCAGCGGAAGCAGCACTACTACAAGCCCATTAAAAACAAACATACAAAGATAACAAAGCTTTATCAACTTCTTCGTATAATAATGAACCTGCCGGTAATCCTGTGCTCCTACGCATTGTGACACAACGGTGATGGTCGTATATCCCAGTGCAATTCCCGGCAGCACGGCAAACATGGCTACATAGTTTCCGATGGCATTAGCTGCAATGGAAGCGGTTCCAAATCCTGACACCAGGCTTAAAACTAAAATTTTTCCCAATTGAAACATGCTGTTTTCCAGGCCATTGGGAATTCCAATGTACAAGACCCGTTTTAACAACATTTTTTCCATCCGAAAATGAACGGGCCGGGGGATATGAAGCAGCAGCTTTTCATTGCACAGCAGCTTGATGATAATAACAGCCGCAATGACTCTTGCCGCAAGAGTCGGAATGGCTGCCCCTTCTACTCCAAAGTGAAAGCCGAAAATCAAAACAGCGATTCCTACCAAGTTAATTCCATTCATTAAAAGGGACATCTGCATTGCAATCTTTGAATTTCCCATAACCCGAAAAATCGCCGCACCTGCGTTGTAAAGAGCAATAAATGGAATAGATGCGCTGACAATGAGCAAAAATACTCTGCTGTTGTGCATTACATCCGCATCAATATCTCCAAAGACTTGATGCAGGATAAAGTTGCGCCCCAAATAACAGGCTGCCATAACGACCAGAGAAAGCATTCCAATAAAGAGAATCATCTGCCAGGCCGCCCTGCATCCGGTTTCCGGGTCCTTTCTTCCTATGTACTGACCTGCTACTACCGCTCCTCCTGTAGCCAGAGCGGAAAACACATTGATAAAGAGGATAAAGACAGAGTCTACCAGAGACACCCCCGAAACTGCCGCTTCACCGATACTGGCCACCATGACAGAATCCACCAAACCTACGGAAATCTGCAGAAACTGTTCAATAATCAGCGGTATAATGAGTTTTCTCAAGTCTTGATTGGAAAAGCGGTATTCCATTTTATCCTCCTCTTATTTTTCCGGCAGCTTTAAAGAAATTTGCTGAAGAGCCACGCTGTCTTCCGGCTCCTCGTCCCCGATTACACCTTCGATTTCATCAATATCAGGCAATTCTTTCAAGTTGGTAAAACCAAAGTTTTTTAAAAATAAATCTGTTGTTCCATAGAGAATCGGCCGCCCAATCCCTGCCGACCGCCCTACTTCAGCCACTAATTCCTTTTTCTGCAGCCCATCAAGGACTCTGTCGCACTTTATGCCCCGAATGGCTTCGATTTCTCCCTTTGTCACCGGCTGCTTGTAAGCGATAATGGCCAGAACTTCCAACGCCGACTGTGACAGCTTTTTGTGCTTGACCGGGGTGCACAGCCGCTCAATGTATTCCATATTTTCTTCTGCTGTAACAAACTGAAAGCTTTTGTTGACTTCCCTTATCCGGATTCCCCTGCCCTCCCGGTCATATTCTTCCTGAAGCTCCTGAAAATAGAGGTAGGCCTCCTTCCAATTCATATTGAAAATCTCCGCAGCTGTTTTCACAGATAACGGCTCCCCCCAAACAAACATCATTGATTCAAAGGCGGATTTAATGGTCTTTTTACTAGTCAATCTCTTTTTCCTCCATCAGTTCTTTTGTTGCCCGCACTGTAATATCCCCATAAAGATAGGCCTGTTCTGCCGCCAGGCACTTTTCCTTGATGAGTTCCAAAACAGAAGAAAAGGTCAGAGCAATATCATAAGGATCTTTTCTGTCCGGCACCAGCTCCATAAAATCTGCAGGCTGCTCAGGCTGGCGGCGAAAGAAATGCCGTATGTCAGCCATCCTGGCTTCTGCTGTTATTCGCTGCTTTTCCGTCCTCATATGGTGCCTTTGAATTTCTTCCATCTTCTTTTTCTTTTGCAGAAAAAGGTCAAAGGCAGTTATGAACTGGCGAAGGTCAAGAGTAAGGTATTCATCAGGCCCATCCATGTACTGGGAAAGGTCTTCCTGAGGCTTTTCCATAACTCGCATCCCTTTTTCCTCCTGCTGCTGCAGCATTCCTGCCAGCAATTTAAACCGTTTATATTCCAGCAGCTTTTCCACCAGCTCTGAGCGAGGATCTTCCATCTCTCCGCCATTTTGCTCCGGAGCTGTTTTCGGCA
>CAUEYG010000325.1 GCA_959021945.1 uncultured Eubacteriales bacterium
CCACATAGGATAAATACTGCCTGGTTATTTCTGCAATCTCAATATCATAAATATTCATCTGGGCATTTTCAATAAGATAGACCAACAGATCAAAAGGCCCTTCAAATACGTTTAATTTTACTTTGTATCCCATATACCAATCTTTCTTTTGCTGTTACTGAAAAAGTCTTTTTAGATTTTCCCCATAAGGTGGATATACGATTCCCTTTTCTGTAACGACTGCTGTAATGTAGCAATGGTCCGTCACATCAAAGGCAGGATTATAGGTCTTTATACCTGCCGGGGCCATTGGTTTTTCATACCAAAGCTCGGAGATTTCCTGGCCGCTGCGCTCTTCAATAACAATCTCCTCACCGGATGCCGTATCCAGATCAATGGTAGAAGTAGGTGCAAACATATAAAAGGGGATGCCATATTCCTTTGCTAAAACTGCAACTCCAGAAGTTCCGATCTTATTGGCGCCGTCGCCATTGGCAGCCATACGGTCGCATCCTACTACAACTGCATCTATTTTTCCCTGTTTCATAACTGCAGCAGCCATATTGTCGCAGATGAGCGTTACATCCACACCTTCTTTTGACAGCTCCCAGGCTGTCAGTCTGGCCCCTTGGAGCAGCGGCCTGGTTTCATCTGCATATACCTTAAAATCATATCCCCGCTCTTGGCCCAGGTAAACAGGAGATAAACAGGTCCCATATTTTGCCGTAGCCAGAGTTCCCGCATTGCAGTGAGTCAAAATTCCCATGCCTTTCTTCAGGAGAGACAGCCCATTTTCTCCCATAGCCAGGCAAGCCGCCTCATCTTCCATACGAATGGCCTCCGCCTCTTTCAGCAATTCCTCTTTTATATACTCCAACTCCTGGTTCCAGGAAGGCTCAAAGCACAGCCCGTCTTCCAGGCTCATTAGCTTCCGTTCCATTCTGTTTAACGCCCAACACAAATTCACTGCTGTTGGCCTAGCCGTTGCCAGATACTCTTTTGTCCAGTGAAAGTCTCTGGCAAAGTCGCGAAAATTATCTGACGTTAAATCTTTTACAGAAACATAGAGGCCATATGCTGCTGCCACACCAATGGCAGGGGCGCCTCTTACCTGAAGCTTTTTAATGGCACTCCATAGATCCTCTTTTGTATGTATCTCAATATAACGCTCTTCTCCCGGAAGCAAGGTCTGATCCAGGAGCAAAAGCTTTCCATCTGCAAAGTTTACTGGTGTAACCATCTTATTTCTCCTCTTTCTCCGTTTTAACAGCATCATTATATCAAATTTCCGTCCATAATTACAGTAGGAACAGAAAGGAGCTTTTAGCAATGAGTACCCATTTGCCAAAAGCTCCTTTTCATTGTCATGATCCTAATTGCAGATTAAATCAGTCCGCCAATGCTTACAAACAATGGTGCGAATACAACTGCTACGATTGTCATCAGCTTGATCAGAATATTGATGGACGGACCGGAAGTATCCTTGAACGGGTCACCAACCGTATCACCAACTACAGTAGCTTTGTGAGTTTCGGAACCCTTGCCGCCGTAATGTCCTTCTTCCACATATTTTTTAGCATTATCCCAAGCTCCGCCTGCATTGGCCATCATAATAGCCAGCAGTACACCAGCTGCCAAAGCGCCGGCCAACATACCGCCCAGAGCTTCAACGCCTAATACAATTCCAACTGCCAGAGGGGCAATAATAGCCATGATACCAGGGGCCATCATTTCTTTCAGTGCCGCTTTGGTGGAAATATCTACGCAAGTAGCGTAGTCAGGCTTTGCAGTACCTTCCATAATGCCAGGGTTTTCTCTGAACTGTCTTCTTACTTCTTCGATCATATGGTTTGCTGCTTTTCCTACAGAGTTCATAGTCATAGCAGAGAACAGGAACGGCAGCATAGCACCGATGAACAGCCCAATAATTACCATTGGGTCCAGCAGGCTGATTTCGCTGATATTAGCAACCTGAGAAAAGGATGCGAACAGGGCCAGTGCAGTCAGTGCAGCAGAGCCGATAGCAAAACCTTTTCCAATAGCAGCTGTTGTATTACCAACAGAGTCCAGCTTGTCCGTAATTTCTCTTACGCCTTCCGGAAGTTCGGACATTTCGGCAATACCGCCCGCATTGTCGGATACAGGGCCGTAAGCGTCAACTGCTACTACCATGCCGGTTGTAGACAGCATTCCAACGGCTGCAAGAGCGATACCGTATAATCCGGCAAAACCGTTTGCAACAAAGATACCAACAGCAATACAGATGATTGGCCATACGGTAGACAGCATTCCAACACCTAAGCCGCTGATAATAGTTGTGGCTGCACCGGTCTGAGACTGGTCAGCAATTCGTTTAACAGACTTATAGTCTCCGGATGTATAAACTTCTGTAATTTTACCAATTGCAATTCCAACAACAAGGCCTGCAATAATGGCAATGGCGCAGTTGTAAGTGCCCAGCATTGCCTTGCTCAAAACAATGGAAACAATAATTACGATAATACCGCTGATATATGTACCCATATTCAGCGCTGCCGCTGGGTTGCCGCCTTCTTTTCCCCTTACACAGAGAATTCCGATTATGGAAGCGATAATGCCTACAGCTGACAGAATCAGAGGGAACAAAGAGCCCTCCAAAGGAGGAAGTTCAAAATGTCCGCCAAATGAAGGTGTAATGGTCGGTACAATAACTGCAATTGTAATGGCGGAAATGATGGAACCAACATAAGATTCAAAGAGGTCGGATCCCATACCTGCAACGTCGCCTACATTATCACCTACGTTATCGGCAATAACAGCAGGGTTTCTTGGGTCATCCTCCGGAATGCCCGCTTCAACTTTTCCTACCAGGTCAGCACCTACGTCTGCCGCTTTTGTATAGATGCCGCCGCCTACACGGCCAAACAGAGCCATGGAAGAAGCACCCAGACCAAATCCAGTGATTACATCTGCGCTGTCAACGCCCATAACAACAAAGATAACGCCCAAGCCTAAAAGGCCGAGACAGGATACACACAGGCCCATAACTGCTCCTGAACGGAACGCTACTTTGAGGGCTTTATTCATGCCCCCTTCATGAGCCGCATTAGCTGTTCTTACATTACCCTTTGTTGCTACGTTCATACCAAAGTAGCCTGCCAGCACGGACAACAGGGCGCCGATTACATAGAGTACTGCTGTAACCCAGTCAATGAAGAGTCCGATTACTAGGAAAATGATAACAATAACAATTGCCATCACCTTGTACTCTCTCTTTAAGAATGCCATGGCACCCTCTCTGATGTGTCCCGCAATTTCTTTCATGCGGTCATTGCCCTCATCAACT
>CAUEYG010000326.1 GCA_959021945.1 uncultured Eubacteriales bacterium
GGTAATTCGGACAAAATCCGAAACAGGCTCTTTCTCAAAGTGCCGTACAAGAATATTCTTTTCCCGTAATCCATTAAAATATGCTTTTCCTGAAAGCGCGTCGCTCTTAGCGAATACAAAGTTGGCGGAAGAAGGAAGGATTGTAAAGCCTAAAGCCTTCATTTTTCTTGTAAAGTCTTCCCGGGTGCTGATGATCTTTTGCCTCGTTTCCTGAAAGTAAGCATCATCCCGGATTGCTGCAGCAGCAGCCAAAATAGAAAGTCTGTTTAGATTATACGGATTAAAACTGAATTTGATCCGATTCAGGTCCTCAATCACTTCTTTGCTGCCCATGGCAAACCCTACTCGGCTGCCGGCCAAACTTCTGGATTTTGAAAAAGTCTGTACTATTAATAGATTATCATACTTCTGCAAAAAAGGCACGCAACTTTTTGCTCCAAAATCAATATATGCCTCATCAATAATAACTAAGTTGCTCTTATTGCTTTCTAAAATGCCCTCAATCTCCTGTAAATTCAAGGCAATTCCCGTAGGCGCATTAGGATTGGCAATGACAATTGTGCCGTCTAAATTTTTATACTCATTTGGGTCAATGCGAAAATCTTTTTTTAGGGGGATCTCTTTCACCTTAGCGCAGAATATATCCCCATAAACCTTGTAAAATCCATAGCTTGGCTCTGGGAAATAAAAGGCGCTCCTTTGATTTCGAAAGGCCATAAAGGAAAAGGCCAAAATTTCATCTGAACCGTTTCCCACCATAATTTGTTCCTTTGGAAGGCTGTAATACTGAGAAATGGCCTCTACCAATTCTGTTGCCTGCGGGTCTGGATAAAGCATTAGTTTGCTGATTTGTTCTTTGTTAATAACTTCCATCACTTTGGGGCTTGGCCCATATGGATTTTCATTGGTATTCAGTTTGATCAGTCCCTCGTTTTTTGGCTGCTCACCCGGCGTATAAGGTTCTAAGGTTTCATACTGCTTGTTTAAAAATCTGCTCATTTTACTGCTTCTCCCAGTTTTTCCATCATGTCGCTGATAATTTGGTTTTGAAATTTAAAGCTGGATTTGTTGGCAATAAAGCGGGCGCTGATCTGCTTGAATTCTTCAATAACCTCTAAATTGTTTGCTTTTAATGTGCCGCCTGTTTCCACAATATCCACGATCACATCGGACAGGCCTAAAATAGGCGCCAGCTCAATGCTGCCGTTGAGCTTAATGATTTCAATCTCTCTGTTCTTTTCTGCATAAAATTTCTTGGCAATATTTACATATTTTGTGGCAATTCTCAAGGTCCGGTCTGTGTCTTCCACATAGCCTTTTGGCGCTGCTACGGCCATACGGCATTTTCCTATGTTTAGATCCATCAGTTCATAAACGTCGGGGCAGGATTCCAGCAGAATATCCTTGCCCACAATTCCTACATCCGCTGCGTGGTGTTCCACGTAAATAGCCACATCGCTGGGCTTTACCAGCAGATAACGAACTCCCTTTTCTGGGCTTTCCAGCACCAGCAGACGGTCCTTTTCTTCGTAGGCAGGGCAGTCATATCCTGCATCCCGCAGCATTCCATAAACCTGATCTCCCAGACGTCCCTTGGGCAGTGCGATATTTAGCATGATGGTTCCTCCTTTTTCAAGACTCCGTTTTTCAGAGTGTACAGCTCCCGATATCTGATATTTTCAGGTATGGTTCTCTGGGCCTGGGCGCTGAGACCTTTTTCCTGCAGCGACCTTACCGCCCGAGCCACATCTCCCACTTTTTCATCCTGAGAGTAAAGGATCGCCGCATCAAGATCAAAGTCTGTTTTTTCAGTGGAAATACGATTTATTTCATTGAGGTAAAGAGCAAAGCCGATAGCTTCGGCTTTCTTTCCCAGTCTGACCATGGCCTGATCGTACTGTCCCC
Source organism: uncultured Eubacteriales bacterium (assembly GCA_959021945.1). Classification (GTDB taxonomy): domain Bacteria; phylum Bacillota; class Clostridia; order Peptostreptococcales; family Anaerovoracaceae; genus Hominibacterium. The sequence goes on from CAUEYG010000326.1 coordinate 1,906, forward strand.
CGGCCAGCACGCTTTTTCCCAGCTCTTTCACATAGCCTTTAAAAATAATGCCATTATAGTAATCAATGTCATTGACAATGGATAAATCAATCTGAATCTTTTCCGCAAGGCCCATGGCTTCCAATGCGTCATAAATTTGGGAAAGCTCATTGAGGGCTTTTTCCATAGCCCCGTTGAGGCAAATCTTTTTCGCCTCTTTTACGGTTTCTTTTACGCTGCCGTACAAAAAAGGCAGCCTACACAGACTTTCCACTTGAAGGGAGGAAAGATCAGCGCTTTCCGCTGTTCTTCTGACAGCATCTGCATTTTTGTTTCGAATCAGGCGCACCAACTTCAGTTTAATATGCTCGGGAACTCCAAGGCTTTCCAGCAGCTCCACGACAAAGCTCATATGGGAAAGTTCCAGGATGTAGTCGCTGCTGATGGCATTTAAACTTTGTGCTGCCAGGGCGATTACCTCTGTAATGCAATAAGTATCCACCTTGCCTATGCACTCCAGCCCCATCTGGTTGATTTCTTTAAAAGTATGGCTTTCCCTGCTTTCACGGTAGACGTTTTCCAGGTAATACAGCTTTTCGCTGCACTGGTCCGCAGCCTTTGTGTTTTTAATAATGCTCAGGGTAACATCCGGCTTAAGGGCCAGCAGCCTGCCATCCAGGTCCGTAAAGGTGATGACTTTATCTGTGCCCAGAAAATCTTTGTTTTCTGCATAAAGACTGTATTCTTCAAACTTGCTCATTTTATATTTTTGGTAGCCGTACTGTTCGTACATTCCCCTCAGTTCCAGGCAAACCTTTTCATCCGGTTTTAATTGGGCTTTTTTATAATTCATACGAGTTCCTTTCTCAATCATTAAAGGCAGTTGTTTCATTTCTCTATCACGTTACTATATTAAAGTATCTTTGTTTTTATTATAGCATAGGATAAAAAATTGTCCAGCCGCTTTCTATGTTTTGAAAAAGATGTAATTGTCTGAAAACTGCCGGTTTCTCAACAGCTGTGCGCACACTGGGGGATTTGCGAGCGCTTGTAACCGTGCTGGGCAGCTGAAAGTGTGTACAAAAGTGCAGCTTTTTCCTATCTGTACACCCTCCGGGGGATTTTCGAGCGCTTGCGGCCATGCCAGGCGGCGCAAAGTGTGCACAAATCTGCATTTTTTTCACATCTGTACACACTCTGGGGGATGTTCGAGCGCTTGCAGCCAGGCCGGGCAGCCCAAAGTGTGCACAAATCTGCATTTTTTTCATATGTGTACACACTCCCGAGCATTTTCGAGCGCTTGCGGCCGGGCCGGGCAGCCCAAAGTGTGCACAAATCTGCATTTTTTTGTAAGCATAAAAAAGTGGGCACCTAGGCAAAGAAAAAACAAGAACGCAAGGGAAA